>NZ_JBEOVG010000005.1:0-232309 GCF_040295345.1 Actinosynnema sp. NPDC002837 | reverse complement strand
GGGCCGACCGGCGGCCCGCGGGGGGGGGGGGCGGGGGGGCCACGCCACGCGACCGCGACCCCGGCCCCCCGGCGCGCCGTTCCGCGCGGCGGGGGCGCGCGGGGGTCTGGTGGTCAGGCAGGCACGGAGGCGATGCCGGGCGCGAGGAAGCGCTTGCCTGTCACCTTCTCCGAGATGCCCGAACGGTCCAGGTAGGGGGTGATGCCGCCCAGCCAGAACGGCCAGCCGGCGCCCAGGATCATGCACAGGTCGATGTCCTGCGCCTCCGCCACCACGCCCTCGTCGAGCATGATCCGGATCTCCTCCGCCAACGCCTCCAGCGCACGCGCGAAGACCTCGTCACCGGTCAGCGGCTTGTCACCGAACGACCACAGCGCCTGCACCTCGGGGTCGACGCTCTGCTTGCCCGACGAATCCCACTGGTACACAGCGGTCTTGCCGGCCTTCACGAACGCCTTCATGTTCTCCGACACGCCGAAGCGGTCGGGGAAGGCGGCGTTCATCGTCTCCGCCACGTGCAGCGCGACGGCGGGGCCGACGAGCTGCAGCAGGATCAGCGGCGACATCGGCAGGCCCAGCGGCTCGGTGGCCTTGTCCGCCACCTCGAACGGCGTGCCCTCGTCGATCGACTTCACGACCTCGCCCATGAACCGGGTCAGCAGCCGGTTCACCACGAACGCCGGGGCGTCCTTCACCAGCACGGACGACTTCTTCAGCTGCTTGCCCACCGCGAACGCGGTCGCGAGCGTCGCGTCGTCGGTCTGCCCGGCGCGCACGATCTCCAGCAGCGGCATGATCGCGACCGGGTTGAAGAAGTGGAAGCCCACGACCCGCTCGGGGTGCTTGAGGCCCGACGCCATCTCGGTGATCGACAGCGACGACGTGTTGGTCGCCAGCACGGCCTCCGCCGAGACGTGCTCCTCGACCTCGGCGAACACCTTCTGCTTCACGCCCAGGTCCTCGAACACGGCCTCGATGACGAAGTCCGCGTCCGCGAACGCGGCCTTGTCCAGCGAACCGCTCACCAGCGCCTTGAGCCGGTTCGCCTTGTCCGCCGACACGCGCTTCTTGCCGAGCAGCTTGTCGATCTCGCCGTGCACGTACCCGACGCCCTTGTCCACCCGCGCCTGGTCGATGTCGGTGAGCACCACCGGCACCTCCAGCCGCCGCGCGAACAGCAGCGCCATCTGCGACGCCATCAGGCCCGCGCCGACGATGCCGACCTTGGTGACCTTGCGCGCCAACGACTTGTCCGGCGCGCCGGCCGGCCGCTTGGCCCGCTTCTGCACCAGGTTGAACGAGTACAGCCCGGCCCGCAGCTCGTCGCTCATCACGACGTCCGCCAGCGCCTCGGTCTCCGCCGCGTAGCCCGCGTCCAGATCGTTGGCACGGGCCAGTTCCAGCAGCTGCAACGCCTTCAGCGCACCCGGCGCCGCGCCCTTGGTCTTGCCGTCGACGATCGCGCGAGCCCGCGCCACGGCCGCGTCCCAGCCCTCACCGCGGTCGATCTCACGGCGAGCGGGCACGACGTCGCCGCGCACCACGGAAGCCAGCCACAGCAGCGACTGCTCCAGGTAGTCCGCCGAGTCGAACAGCACGTCCGCGATGCCCAGGTCGAGCGCCTGCTTCGGGTTGAGCATCTTGTTCTGGTTCAACGCGTTCTCGAAGATCACGGTGACCGCGTCGTTCGCGCCGATCAGGTTCGGCAGCAGCTGCGTGCCGCCCCAGCCCGGGAACAGGCCGAGGAACACCTCGGGCAGCGCGATGGCCGCCGCGTTGGACGCCAGCGTCCGGTAGTGGCACGACAGCGCCAGCTCCAGGCCGCCGCCCATCACCGCGCCGTTGACGAACGCGAAGGTCGGCACGGACGACTCGGTGAACTTGCGGAACACGTCGTGGCCCAGCTGACCGATCGTCACGGCCTGCGAGCGCTCGGAGGCGCCCTCGACGGCCGTCAGGTCCGCGCCCACGGCGAAGACGAACGGCTTGCCGGTGACCGCGATCGCGACCGGCGCCGCCGCCGCGGCCTCGTCGAACGCCTGGCTCAGGCTCACCAGCGACTGCGGGCCGAACGTGGACGGCCGGGTGTGGTCGTGGCCGTTGTCGATGGTGATGACGGCGACCTGGCCGTCCAGCCCGGGCACGGACACGAGCCGGGTGCGGGCGTGGGTCACGACCTCGTCGGGGAACAGGGCCTTGGCCTCGTCGGCGGTCAACGTGGTCACTTCGACTCTCCGTTCCAGTGCGGGTTCTCCCAGATGACGGTCCCGCCCATGCCGATGCCGATGCACATGGTGGTGATGCCGTAGCGCACGTCGGGGCGCTCGGCGAACTGCCGCGACAGCTGGGTCATCAGGCGCACGCCCGAGGACGCCAGCGGGTGGCCGGTGGCGATCGCGCCGCCCCACTGGTTGACCCGCGGGTCGTCGTCGGCGATGCCGAAGTGGTCGAGGAAGGCGAGCACCTGCACGGCGAACGCCTCGTTGATCTCGAACAGGCCGATGTCCTCGATGGACAGGCCCGCCCGCTTCAACGCCTTCTCGGTGGCCGGCACCGGGCCGACGCCCATGACCTCGGGCTCGACGCCCATGAACGAGTAGCCGACCAGGCGCATGCCGACCGGCAGGCCGAGCTCGCGCGCGGTCTCCTCCTCGGCCAGGATGCAGCCGGTCGCGCCGTCGTTCAGGCCGGCCGCGTTGCCCGCGGTGACCCGGCCGTGCGGGCGGAACGGCGTCTTCAGCTTGGCCAGGTCCTCGACCGTGGTGCCGGGACGGGGCGGCTCGTCGGCGGTGGCCAGGCCCCAGCCGTGCTCGGCGGACCGGGTCGCGACCGGCACCAGCTCCGGGCCGATCTTGCCGTTCTTCACCGCGTCGGCGTACTTGGCCTGCGAGGCCGCCGCGAACGCGTCCGTGCGCTCCTTGGTGATGGCCGGGAACCGGTCGTGCAGGTTCTCCGCCGTCGAGCCCATGACGAGCGCGGACGGGTCGACGATCTTGTCGGACAGGAACCGCGGGTTGGGGTCGACGCCCTCGCCCATCGGGTGGCGGCCCATGTGCTCCACGCCGCCCGCGATCACGACGTCGTACGCGCCGAACGCGATGCCGCTGGCCGACGTCGTCACCGCCGTCATCGCGCCCGCGCACATGCGGTCGATGGCGTAGCCGGGCACCGACTTGGGCAGGCCCGCGAGCAGCGCGGCGGTGCGGCCGATGGTCAGGCCCTGGTCGCCGATCTGCGTGGTGGCGGCGATGGCCACCTCGTCGACCCGCTCCGGCGGCAGCCCGGGGTGGCGGCGCAGCAGCTCGCGGATCACCTTGACGACCAGGTCGTCGGCACGGGTCTCCGCGAAGATTCCCTTGGGGCCGGCCTTGCCGAACGGCGTGCGCACGCCGTCCACGAAGACCACGTTCCGAACGCGTGCCGGCGCTTCTGGTGCGGCCACGGCGTCTCCTCCGCTTGTGGTGACGATTCGCCCGAGCGGTCGGGCGCGACTCCTACCGATCGGTAACACAACTCTAGCCCCTGTTACTGGCCGGTAACCACCGTGGTCGCCCTGTCGGGTCGGTCACAGAAGGCCCGGATGGCCAGGAACAGCCCGAACCCGAACGGGGACAGGACGATCGTGAGCGCCAGCAGCGGGCCCATGAGCAGCGGGTGCAGCCCCAGGCGGCGGCCCTCCCGGTACATCCACGCGCCGATCAGCAGGTCCCACGCGATCACCTGCGCCCAGACCGCCGAGGCGCCCCAGGACGTGGCCAGGAACTCCCTCAGCGTGTCCAGGTCCGGACTGCTCATCGTCGCCCACAGTTGCGGCAGGTGCCCGGCGACCATGCCCGCGTAGACGGCCAGCGGCGGCACCGCGATCAACGGGGACGAGACGATCCGGCTCGTCAGGGCGGCGTGCGGGGCGAAGATCATCAGGCCCCAGAACGGGACGGTGAGCCAGAACGTGATCTGGAAGAGGAACCCGGTCATGCGCGCACGACCTCCTTCTGGTCGTCGGTCGTGTCGGTCGTGCGCAGGGTCCTCGCGATCACCGCGGCGGTCCAGGTCGCCACGGCCAGCGCGCCCAGCGCGGTGAGCAGGTCGGGGCGCAGCAGCGGCTGGCCGCGCAGCGCCTGCCACGTGACCAGGGCCATCAGGCCCGCGTAGGCGATGGTCAGGCCCCAGGCGAGCTTCGGGGTCGCGCGCCGGCCGAACAGGGCCACGGCCAGCGGGATGACCTGCAGGGCGTGGATGCCGACGAAGTGCGGCACGCGGAGGTCGCCGCCCTCGGTGCTCCAGCCGGTCAGCGGCATGTAGGGGCCGCCGTCGGGCACGCCGACGCTGTGCGCGCCCACGATCCCGGCGTCGTCGTCCTGGCCGGGTGCCGGCTTGGTCATGAGGGTGCCGAGACCGAGGCCGACGAGGGCGAGGAGCAGGCCGAGCCGGATGGAGAGCCCGGTCGCGCGGTCGCTGAACCTGGTGATCAGCAAGGCGAGGGCGATCACCGCGTGCATGATCCAGAGCGTCAGGATGCTGTAGGTCATGATGTCCCACAGCAGTTGGTCGAACGGGGTGGCGACGTTGAAGTGGCTTCGGGCGCCCCGCAGCACCTGGCCCACGATGACCGCCATCTCGGCGGCGGAGGCGAGCGCGATGACCGTACCGGCCCACCAGCCGACCCGGCGGAACCTCGTGACGAGGGTGAGCATCCAGGCCAGCGTGACGGCGTAGAGGCCGAGGGACACGGCGAACTTGAACGGCTTGAACCAGATCGGCGACCCCACCAGAATCCGGTCGTCGACGACCAGGCCGACCAGTGAGACGGCCGTCATGGCGGCCATGAGCAGGGAGAAGAGCATCAGCGGCGGGTGCCAGCGCAGGATGCGGGTCATGGACGACTCCTAAAGATGGATAGCAGCACTTTCTACTATCGGATAGCTACAGTATCCATGCTGAGGTTCGTCTCAGGAAGGGGTCGTGCCCGATGCGCATCGCCGAGTTGAGCCGTCGCAGCGGCGTGCCCGTGGCGACGATCAAGTACTACCTGCGGGAAGGGCTGCTCCCGGCCGGTGAGCTGACCAGTCCGAACCAGGCCAGGTACTCCGACGACCACCTGCACCGGCTGCGGCTCGTCCGGGCGATGGTGGAGCTGGGCGGGCTGTCGATCGCGGCCGTGCGCGAGGTGCTCGGCGCGTTGGACGACCCGGAGAAGTCCCTGCACAAGGCGATGGGCACGATCTCGGCCGCGGTGGCGCCGCCGGACCTCGGCGCGGACGACGAGGTGGCGCACGAGCAGGTGCGGGCGTTCCTGGAGCGGCAGGGGTGGGTGTGCCGGCCCACGTCGTACGCGTTCAAGGCGCTGGTGGGCGTGCTGGCGACGGCGCGCGAGGTCGGGCACGAGCGGTTCGCGGACCTGCTCGACGGGTTCGCCGCCGCCGCCCGGCCGTTGGCCGAGGCCGACCTGGGCTACGCGCTCGGCGCGGGGACGAAGGACGAGGCGCTGGAGAGCGTCGTCGTGGGGACCGTGCTGGGTGACGCGGCCATGGCGGCCGTGCGCGCGCTGGCCCGACGTGAGCTCTCCGGCGTGCGCCAGGCCGAGGAAACCCCCGCCCAACCGTGCTCCGACACCTGACCTCGCGGGTCGAACCTCCAGGTCCCGCGTCCTGAACGTCGGACACGCGGGCCCTGGAGGTAGGACACGCGCGGGGTCAGGGCTCGGGGGTCGGGGTCAGGGCCTCGGAGAGGGCGTCGGCGGTCAGGGCGATCTGCCAGGTTCGGGCGCCGCCCTCGCGCAGCGCCGCGGCCACGCCCTCGGGGGAGACGTCCGCCGGCGGCTGCCAGCACGTGCGCCGCACGAGGTCGGGCAGCAGCAGGTTCTCCACCGGCAGGGTGTTCGCCTCGGCCACGGCCGTCAGGGCGGTCCTGGCGGCCGCCAGACGTGCCGCCGCGACCGGGTCCTTGTCCGCCCAGCGGTTGGCCGGCGGCGGGCCGTCGTGCTGCTGCGACGGCTCCGGCAGCTCGTTGCGGGGCAGTGCGGCGGCGCGTTGCAGCGCGCCCAGCCACACGCCCACCATGCGCCGTTGCGCACGTCCGCGGAACACGGGCAGCGCCAGCAGCGCCGCCTCGTCGGAGGGGTTCTTCACCGCGGCGTCGACCAGCGCGGCGTCCGGCAGCACCCGACCCGGCGCGATGTCGCGCTCACGGGCCAGCGCGTCACGCGCCTCCCACAACGCCCGCACCGCGGCCAATTGTCGCGGGCTGCGGATCCGGTGGATGCCCGACGTGCGCCGCCACGGTTCGGCGCGCGGACGCGGCAGGGGCGCCGTGCGGGCCGCCTCGAACTCCTCGAGCGCCCACTCCAGCTTCCCCTGCCGCTTGAGCTCCTGCTCGAGCACGTCACGCAGCTCGACCAGCAGTTCGACGTCGAGGGCGGCGTAGTTCAGCCAATCGGCGGGAAGGGGGCGGCGCGACCAGTCGGCCGCGCCGTGCCCCTTCTCCAACCGGTAGCCCAACAACCGCTCGACGAGCGTGCCCAGCGCCACCCGTTCGAAGCCGGCCAGCCTGCCCGCCAGCTCGGTGTCGAACAACACGCTCGGACGCAGCCCGAGTTCGGCGAGGCACGGCAGGTCTTGCGACGCCGCGTGCAACACCCACTCGGTCCCGTCCAGCGCCTCGACCAGCGGATCGAGCCGACCGCCGAGGGCGATCGGGTCGACCAGCACGGTCCCGGCGCCTTCCCGGCGCAGTTGCACCAGGTAAGCGCGTTGCGAGTAGCGGTATCCCGAGGCTCGCTCGGTGTCCACCGCAACCGGACCCGTCGCTCCGGCGAGCGCATCAGCGGCACGCCGGAGCGACGGTGCGTCGGCGACGACAGGCGGAACGCCGTCAGCGGGTTCCACCAGCGGCACCGGATCAGCACCGGTTGGTTCGGTTGGCTCGTCGGAGGGTACGTCCACGGCGGAAGACCCTACGACGAACGCACCACTCGCGGGTGTGTTCGGCCGGTTCAGTGTGCCGACCTGCTCAGCGGATCACGCCGGCACGCATGGCCAGCGCCACCATCTGAGCCCGATCCCCGGTGCCCAGCTTGCGTCCGATCCGCGACAGGTGAGACTTCACCGTGAGCGCGGAAAGGCTGAGCGCCTCGCCGATTTCCTTGTTGCTCTGGCCATCGGCGACCAGCTGGAGGACCTCGACCTCACGCGCGGAGAGCTCCCGCGGCGTGTTGTCGGTGCCCGGCACCCTCGTGCCCGCGGCAAGCACGGGCGCGACGCTCGGGTCTGCGTAGACGCCGCCGTCGAGGACCCTGCGCACCCCGTCGGTGACCACCATCGGCGAGGCGGACTTCAGCAGGTACGCCTGGGCGCCTGCCTGGAAGGCCGACCTGACCGCGTAGGGGTCGTCGGAGGACGCGAGGACCACGATGCGGGGCCAGCCCTGGGCACGGAGTTCCGTGACCAGGTCGATGCCGGTGCCATCCGGCAGACCCAGATCGAGGATCGCGAGGTCGCACGGTCCGGTAGCGAGTGCCCGCGCCCGAGCCTCCGCAACCGAAGCCGCCTCATGCACTGTCCCGGCTCCCATCTGGGTGAGCCGAGCCGATATCGCCTCCCTCAGCAGTGGGTGGTCGTCGACCACCAGCACTGAAAAAAGCTCCTCCCGCGGGTGCGGGACCATGTTCGCCGGCAACGTGCCGGCTGGCGTGGTACGAACGGCCTGACCTAAGCCGACGGCAGCCACGTCACTACCTCCCTGGAGTCGGTCGTGCCCCCCGACCGGCACCGGGACTTTCGTCCAATCAGCCGCGCCACTGATCGACCGAAAGTGGTGTCGTCTGGGGCAGCGTAGCCGCCCAAGCGGGTCTACGGGACGATCAATCGGGTATCTATCCCGAATGAGTTGTCACTGATGGCCCCCGCTGTCACACGATCGGCTGACAACTCGATCGGGCACGTAACGCGAGCGGTTCTCACGACGACATCAAGGAGTTGCGGGTGGCGAGCACCACAGGTCGAGGCCGGGCCGAGGAACTGCTGGCCCGGGTGCCCCTCGTCGACGGGCACAACGACCTGCCGTGGGCCCTGCGCGCCTTGGTCGCCGAGGGTGAATTCGGTGAAAAGTCAACAGCCGGCGATCCGGCCTCGGCCGTCTCGATAGTCGACCTGGCGGTCCGGCAGCCCGCCCTGCAGACCGATCTGGTCCGGGCGCGCGACGGCCGGTTGGGCATGCAGTTCTGGTCCGTCTGGGTGCCCTGCCAACTGGCGGGCGACGCAGCCGTCACCGCCGTGGTGGAGCAGGTCGAGCTGGTGCACGACCTCGCCACGCGCTACCCCGACCACCTGCGCATCGCGACCACCGCCGACGAGGCTGAACGGGCCTTCCGGGACGGGCGGATAGCCTCCCTGATCGGCGCGGAGGGCGGACACAGCGTCAACGGCTCGCTCGGCGTGCTGCGCGCGTTGCGGCGGCTCGGCGTCCGGTACATGACGCTCACTCACAACGAGAACACGCCGTGGGCGGATTCGGCCACGGACCAGCCCGTGCACGGCGGGCTGACCGACTTCGGGCGCGACGTGGTGCGCGAGATGAACCGCATCGGGATGATGGTCGACCTGTCGCACGTGGCGCCGTCCACCATGCGCGACGCCCTGGAGGTCTCGACGCGGCCGGTGCTGTTCAGCCACTCGTCGTGCCGCGCCGTCGCCGACCACCCCCGCAACGTGCCGGACGACGTGCTCGCGCGGCTGCGGGACAACGACGGTGTGTGCATGGTGACGTTCGTGCCGCAGTTCCTGTCGCAGGCCTACGTCGACTGGGACGGCCGGCTGAAGGACGCGATGGAGGCGGCGGGGGAGAACCACAACGACCTCGACGCCCGCAACCGGTTCGCGGACACCTGGCCGGCCGCCGGCCCGACACCGCGCGTGACCGTGGACGACGTCCTCGCCCACCTGGATCACGCCCGTGAGGTGGCCGGTATCGACCACATCGGCCTGGGCGGCGACTACGACGGGACGCGCAGCCTGCCGGAGGGCATGGAGGACGTCTCCTGCTACCCGGACCTGATCGGCGCCCTGCTGGATCGCGGGTGGAGCGAGGACGACTGCGCCAAGCTCGCCGGTCTCAACGCCCTGCGCGTCCTCCGCGCCAACGACTGACCCGCCTCGCTGCCGGCATCGGCGCGAGGTCGGCACGCCGACCGGGGGCAGGCCCGGTAGGGGCGGAAGCGCGGGTCAGCGAAGGGTGCTCACGCCCACCGGGGGCAGGCCCACGGCGGTGGCCATGACGTCGTAGAACGCGGTGCCGTGGGCCACCAGGTCGGCGGTGCGGGCGGTCCAGGAGGCGCGCAGTTCCAGGTCGTCGGTGCGGGCGGGGCCCGCGATGTCGCCGAACCGGGCCGACGAGGTCTGCGTGACGGTCCCGCCCAGCGCCAGGAACTCCGCCCCGGCCACCTCCAGCGCCTCCACCAGCCACGACCACCCGACCTCGGGCAGCAGCGGGTCGGCGGCCAGTTCCGGGTCCAGCTCCACCCGCACGTAGGCGACCAGCCGGAACACGCCCGACCACGCCTCGACCCCGTCCGGGTCGTGCAGCAGCACGAGCCGTCCGGAGGACAGCTCGTCGGCGGGCCCGGTCACCTCCGCGGTCAACGCGAAGGCCCAAGGCGCAAGCCGTTGCGGCGGGCGCACCTCGGTCAACTCCAGCTCGGGTCGGGTTCGCACCGACCGGAGCGTCGCCACCGCCCGCTGGAACAGTTCGGGCTCCGTCACACCACGGACTGTAGGCCCCTAAACCTCGGAACGTGAGCGCGGCACGCCGTGCCTGGAGACGCCGCCCCAAGACGCCCACCACCCGGCCCGTGGGAGCATGGAGGGCGAGATGAACGACATCACCGAAGCCCCGTTGCTCGTCGCCGCGCGCGGCGGCAGGCCGTCACGCACCCCGGTCTGGTTCATGCGCCAGGCGGGTCGCTCCCTGCCGGAGTACCGCAAGCTGCGCGAAGGCACCGCCATGCTGGACGCCTGCATGGACCCGGAGATGGTCTGCGAGATCACCCTCCAGCCGGTGCGCCGCCACGACGTGGACGGCGCGATCCTGTTCTCCGACATCGTCGTGCCGCTCAAGGCCGCGGGCGTCGACCTGGACATCGTGCCGGGCACCGGGCCGGTGGTGGCCAAGCCGATCTCGACCGAGTCCGACGTCAAGGCCATCCCGCAGCTGCACGAGGAGCAGGTGCGCCCGGTGGCCGACGCGATCGGGCTGCTCAACGCCCGACTCGGGAACGTGCCGCTGATCGGCTTCGCCGGCGCGCCGTTCACGCTGGCCTCGTACCTGGTCGAAGGCGGCCCGAGCAAGAACCACGAGCGCACCAAGGCGCTCATGCACGGCGACCCGCACCTGTGGCACGCGTTGCTGGACCGGCTGGCGGGCATCACCGCCGAGTTCCTGCGGGTGCAGGTGCGCGCGGGCGTGAAGGCGGTCCAGCTGTTCGACTCGTGGGCGGGCGCGCTGTCCGAGCGCGACTACCGCGAGTTCGTCCTGCCGCACTCGGCGAGGGTGCTGCAGAGCGTGAGCGGCGTGCCGCGCATCCACTTCGGCGTCGGCACGGGCGAGCTGCTGCCGGCGATGCGCGAGGCGGGCGCGGACGTGGTCGGCGTCGACTGGCGCACGCCGCTGGACGTGGCGGTCGAGCGGCTGGTGCGGGCCGCGCCGGACCTGCCGAAGCCGGTGGTCCAGGGCAACCTCGACCCCGCGCTGCTGTTCGCGGGCCTGCCCGCGCTGGAACGCGAGATCGAGCGGATCAAGCACGAGGGCCGGGCCGCCGCCGGGCACATCTTCAACCTCGGCCACGGGGTGCTGCCCGACACCGACCCGGACGTGATCACCCGGGCCGTCGAGCTGGTGCACCGAGCCGCATGAGAGCGCTGCGAGTGGCGGTGGTCGGGGGCGGGATCTCCGGCCTCGCCGCCGCGCACCGGCTGCGCCACCTGCTCGGTCCTCGGGCCGGGATCACCGTGCTGGAGCAGTCCGACCGGCTCGGCGGCAAGCTGCGCACCGCCGAGGTCGGCGGGCGCGCCTACGACGTGGGCGCGGAGGCGTTCCTGAACCGCCGCCCCGAGGCCACCGGGCTGGTCGCCGAACTGGGCCTGGCCGACCAGCTGGTGCACCCGGCGAAGGTCGCCGCGAGCATCCACGCCGCCGGCGACACCCGGCCCATCCCCGCGCAAACCCTGATGGGTGTCCCCGCGTCGGTCGACGCCGTGCGCCAGGTGTTGTCGCACGAGGGCCTGCTCCGGGTCGCCGCCGAACCCGACCTGCCGCCGATCCGGCTGGACGGCGCGGACGTGTCCGTGGGCGCGCTGCTGCGCGAGCGGTTCGGCCCCGAGGTGGGAGACCGCCTGGTCGGGCCGCTGCTCGGCGGTGTCTACGCCGGTCGCACCGACGTGCTCGGGCTGCGCGCGACCATGCCGCAGCTCGCCCGCGCGCTCGACTCGGGCGTCGGTTCGCTGCTGGCCGCCGCCGCGACCACGATTCCCGCGCCACCCCAGCCGAGTGTCACCCGGCCGCCGGTCTTCGGCACGCTGCGCGACGGCCTGTCGACGTTGGTCGACCGCCTGGCCGAGGCGTCCGCGGCCGAGATCAGGTTCGGCCTGCCGGTGCGCGCCCTGATCCGCCGCGAGCACGGGTGGCGGCTGGAGATCGGCTCCGCCGCCGCGCCGCGGCACCTGGACGTGGACGGCGTGGTGCTCGCCGTGCCGGCGCCCGCCGCGCGCAAGCTGCTCGCCGACGTCGCGCCCGCCGCGGCCCGCCGCTACGCCGAGGTCGAGCTGGCGTCGATGGCGGTGGTGGCGCTGGCCCTGCCGCCCGGCACCGAGCTGCCCGAGCGGTCCGGCGTGCTGCTGGCGGAGGACGAGCGGGCCGCCGACGGCGTGCCGTTCACCGCGAAGGCGTTCACCTTCTCCAGCCGCAAGTGGGCGCACCTGGCCGGCGAGCCGGTGCTGGTGCGCGGCAGCGTCGGCCGGCACGGCGAGGCGCACCTGTTGCAGCGCGACGACGACGAGCTGATCGCGGCCGTCCGGCACGACCTGCGGCAGCTCACCGGCGTCACCGCCCAGCCGATCGACGCCGTGGTCACCCGCTGGGGCGGCGGCCTGCCCCAGTACGGCGTCGGCCACCTCGACGTCGTCCAAGGCATCGAGGACGCGGTCGACGCGGTGCCCGGCCTGGCCGTGGCGGGCGCCACGCTGCACGGTGTCGGCATCCCCGCGTGCATCGCGACCGGGGACGCCGCCGCCGCGCGTGTCGCCGCTCACGTGCTGCCCCGCGCCGGGTGAGTGAGAGGATTGGGCCATGGCCCGCCTGAACTACAACGAACTCAACGACACCATCCGCTACACCATGTGGTCGGTCTTCCGGGTCGAGCCCGGTCGCCTGCCCGACGACCGCGGTCCGGCGGCCTCCGAGGCGCAGGAGTACCTGGACGGCCTGGAGTCCAAGGGCGTCGTGGTGCGCGGTGTGTACGACGTGGCGGGCCTGCGCGCGGACGCCGACTACATGATCTGGTGGCACGCCGAGGAGATCGAGCAGGTCCAGCAGGCCTACACGGGGTTCCGCCGCACCGCCGTCGGCCGGGTGTCCACCCCGGTGTGGAGCCAGGTCGCGCTGCACCGGCCCGCCGAGTTCAACCGCAGCCACATCCCGGCCTTCCTGGCGGGCGAGGAAGCGCGCAAGTACGTGTGCGTGTACCCGTTCGTGCGGTCCTACGAGTGGTACCTGCTGCCGGACGAGGACCGCCGCCGCATGCTCGCCGACCACGGCAAGGAGGCGCGCGACTACCCGGACGTGCGGGCGAACACGGTCGCGTCGTTCGCGCTGGGCGACTACGAGTGGATGCTGGCGTTCGAGGCCGACGAGCTGCACCGCATCGTCGACCTCATGCGGCACCTGCGCGGCACGGAGGCTCGTCTCCACGTGCGCGAGGAGGTGCCGTTCTACACCGGCACCCGCGTGCCGGCCGCCGAGCTGGTCACGAACCTGCCGTAAGGGCGGCGACGACGCGCTTGGCGTGGGCGCTGCCGACGTGCGCGCCGAACGTGCCGAGCACGATCCACGAGCCGTCCCGGAACACCAGGCCGAACCGTCCCCGCGCGAGGAGCCGGGGACGGCGCCTGGCCGCCGCCACGACGTCGCGCGGCACCGCCCAGGCCACGCTCATCCGGTCGTCGGCGGCGACCAGGACGACGACCCGCTGCGACGTCACGGCGAAGAAGCTGTGCCCGGTGACGACCGCTTCGAGCTGCCTGGCCGACGACCCGGCCGGGCCGTAGCACGTGCGCCCGCCGATCCAGCTCTCCGGGAAGTCGGCCGGCAGGTCGAGCGACGGCGACGCGAACGCCACCCCGCCGACGCCGGCCAACGCCTTGCCGACCCAGCCCTTCGGCTCCGGCACGGCCCGGTTCACCCGGTCGGCGACCCGACCCGCCGGCGTGGTCCAGAAGTCCGGTTCGGCCCCGCCGCGCGCGCCGTAGGCCACGCCCACGGACGTGATCGCGAGCAGGGCCTCACCGGGGGCGAGCACGCGCCGCGCGTCGTCCCCCCACACCTTGAGGTCGTCGACCAGTGGCATCAGTCGTCGTCGGTGGCGTAGTTGTAGACGTCCTTGCCCATGTTGAACAGTCCGCCCGCCGGTCCGCCGGGCACCGATTCGCCCAGCACCTGGCCCAGCGGGATGCGCACCGGCGCGGTGTAGATCGACTTGGCCACGCCGAGCGCGATGCCTTCCTTGCTGAACGTGCCCGCGGCCTTCTTCAGCGCCTTGATCGCCTTCAGGCCCGCCTTGTACGCCTTGGCGGCCTCGGCCAGCTTGCGCAGCATGTTCGAGAGCTTCATCAGCAGGTCGGCCAGCTTCTTCACGATCTTGAAGACCTTGCCGAGGGTGGCCGCGGCCTTGGCGGCGGCCGCGGCGGCGCCGGCGGCCAGCGACGCGCCGAAGCTGACCACCGAGAGCGCGAGGCTGACCAGCAGGTCGGTCACCAGCATCATGATCAGGTCGATCACGAGGTCGATGATCAGGTTCGCCGAGTCGACGCAGCCCTTGGCGGCCTCGACCAGCATCCCGGACGTGTCCTGCACGTTCTGGGCGAGCTGGTCGATCTGCTCCTCGATCTCGGTCAGCCTGCCGTTGAACTTGTCCGCCGCCGGGCCCTGCCACACGCCGCTGACGGCCTGCCGCGCGCTCGCCTCGTCCGACACGATCGCGCGGATGTCGGTGGCGGCCTTCTCCCACGCGTCGGCCGCGCGGATCAGGTCGTCCGGATCGCCCGCGACCCAGTCGATGGCTTCCAGGAACGGGTTGAGCAGCGGCCGGATGATGCCCTGGACCGGGCCGGGGCAGCCGTTCAGGAAAGTCTCGATCTTGTTGTTGACCTCGACGGTCGTGCTGGGACTCATCCGCCCACCTTCTTAAATCGTCAGCCCTTCGAGGCCTTGGACGATGTCTGTGAGGATCTCTCCGATTCCGCCGTCGACGCCCTGGTAGTCCTCGGCGGTGTCGCGCACCGATTCGGCGATGTCGCGCATGGCCTCGGCGCATTCCTTGAGATCGTTCATGGTCGAGGTGACGCGCTCTTCGTACGAGGCGTAGACGTCACCGCTGGACGGCATCTTGCCGAACGACTCGCGGCCGACCTTCGCGGCCTCCAGAGCGGCCATGACCTGGTCGAACCGGTCGCCCCGGCGGACCGACGTGCCCGCGAACTCCAGGATGCCGTCGAGCTTGACGTCGAACTTCGCCGTCATCGCGCCACCTCCCCGATATCGATCCCTCGGACGGTCGCGAACACGCTCTGGTTCCACCGGATCGCGAATTGCGCCGCCGTTCGGTGCACTAGCCTGCGGCAGACAGTAGTACAGCGGATCGAGGGCGCGATGCGAGAAGATCTCGAACAGAAGCTGGCGCGGATCACCGAACTCGCCGAGCAGAAGCAGCAGCAGGCCGACGAACTGCAGGGACAGCTGGCCGGGCTGCGGGTGACCAGGAAGTCGGGTGACGGGTTGCTGACCGCGACCGTGACCGCGAACGGCCAGCTGGTCGACCTGCGCATCGACGACCGGGCCCTGCGCAACGGCCGCGAGCTGGCGGCGAACCTGCTCAACCTGGTGTTCCAGGCGTCGGCGGAGGCGTCGCGGCAGGTGCAGGCGCTGGCCGCGCCGCTGTTGGAGGACAGCTCGATCGACCCGTCCGAGCTGGGCCTCGGCCCGACGCCGCCGGTCGTGGCGGGTGCGCCCGGGATGCCCGGACCCGGCGGTCCAGGACCTGGCGGTCCAGGACCTGGTGGTCCAGGGCCGGGTGGGCCTGGTGGGCCGTACCAGCAGCCGCCCCAGACGTTCCAGCAGCCGGTGCGGAACTACCCGCAGCCGCCGCCTCCGCCGCAGCCGTTCCAGCAGCAGCCGCCGCCCCCTGCGCGCCGCCCGCCGGTGGACGACGACCCGGACGAAGGTGGCTCGATCTTCCGCAAGGACACGTGGTGACACGGGCGGAGGGACGCCCGACCCCGGACGCCCCTCCGCTCCGGTCCGCGGTTACCGGGTGAGCCGGTAGGCCCGGATCACCGAGTGCTCGAACGTGTTGCCCGAGCTGTCGGCGCCCTTGGCGCGCAAGGACGCGAAGCCCGCCTGGTCGGCGTTGCGCACGAGCGCCGCGCCACCGACGACGGGCACCTTGGACCACGTCTTGCCGTCGTCGAACGACACCTCGACCTCGACCTTGCGGACGCGGCCGTTGTCGGCGCCCTGCTGCTGCTCCACGGTGAACGGGATGCGCAGCAGGCGTCCGGCGGGCGTGCCGCCGTTCGCGTCGAGCTCGGGCGCGAACCGCACCACCGAGATCGGCAGCTTGCGGAGCTCGCCCTCGGGCACGGTGTCCGAGCGGAACGTCCACGTGCCGGTGACCCGCGAGCTCAGCTCGGAGACGCCCGGCGCCCGGACGAAGTCGACCTCCGCGCGGTAGTCCGCCGCGCCACCGGGCACGGTGAACTGCCCGCTCGGCCTCGGCACCTCGCCGATCTCGGCCCCGTCGCGGTAGAGCGCGGTTCGCGCGGTCTCGTAGGCGGACCCGCCCAGGTTGTTCGCGCCGTCGTTGAGCAACGGCACCTGCACGAGCAGGTGGTCGCCGATCCGGGAGAGGTACTCGTAGCGGGACGCGGGCAGGCCGGGACCGTAGACCGGGAAGTTGAAGCTCTCCCGGCCGCGCTCGCCGGGCCGGTAGGCGCGGTCCGGCGACCGGTAGTCCGCGACGAACCCGAACTCGCCCTGGAGCTGGGCGAACTGCCAGACCCACTTGAGACCGGCGGTGTTGACGTAGTCGACCGCCGCGCTGCCCGGCTTCACCGGGAACAGCACGAACCAGCCACCGGAGCCGTTGGGGCCGATGGCGCCGCCGCCGTGGATGAACTCGTCGGCGGCGGGGCCGGGGCCGAACCTCGTCCGCACCTCGGCCAGTTCGCGCTTGGCCGGCGCCCGGACGAAGCCGGTGGGCACCCGGCCGTGCTCGATCCACGAGAACCGGTAGGAGACCTGCGCGCCGTCGACCGGCGTGCCCTTGTACTGGGCGCCGATCGTGACTTCGAGCTGGTCGTCGGCCAGCGCCGGGCCGGTGTGGGCGATCGTGGCGTTCTCCGGGAACCCGTCGAGGAACGCCACGCCGTACCCGGTCCGCCGGTCACCGATCGTGCGTTCGAGGTTGATGTCGCCGATGAACGCCACCGCGCCCTGGTCGGGCGGCGTGATCTTGATGGGCTTGGCGGTGCGGGCGTCGAACGTCAGGGAGACGTCCCCGGTGAGCGTCAGCGAGGGCTGCGGCAGTACAGCGAACCGGCCGTCTTCCACGTCATCGGTGACCACCGTGGCGGACACCAGGTACTCGCCCTTGGGCAGGCGGGTGGTCACGGTGTTGTCGGTGCCGTCCAGGAACGTGAACGTGTCGTTGTCCAGGCCCATCACCGTGCCGCTGTAGCGGGTGGGCGCCTGGCCGTCGGCGTCGAGGAACGTCGCCTCGACCTCGTAGCTCTCCACCTCGCGGTCGACGGCCACCGGCGTGCGCAGGACGTCACCGGCGACCACCGTGCCGGAGAACGCGCCGTCGACCGCGCCGACCCTGGTGTCCGCGGTGACCGTCACCTTGGCCTCACCGCCGGCGGGCACGGTCACGGTGGTCGGCGCGACGGTGAACATGCCGGCGGGCGCGGGCTTGCCGTCCGGGCCCTTGGCCTCGACGGACACCGGGAAGGTGACCGGCGCGGCGCCGCCGTTGCGGTAGGTCAGCTCCTTGGTGACCGGCGTGTCGTCGGTGTGCGGCCACTGCTGCAGGCCCATGGACAGGCTGACGGGGTCCGTCGTCACCGAGGTGGTGATGGCCTCGGCCAGGTCGACCCGGCCCGCGCCCTGATCGAACGCGGTCAGCGCCGGGTTGTGCTCGGCCGACGCCATGAGCGCGGCCTTGATCTGCGCGCCCGTCCAGTCCGGGTGCTGCTGCGCGATCAACGCCGCCGCGCCCGCGACGTGCGGCGTGGCCATGGAAGTGCCGGACAGCGCCACGTGGTGCTCGTCCACGGGCGTGCCGATGCTGCCGGTGGCTGCCTTCGCCGCGACGATGTCCACGCCCGGTGCGGTGATGTCGGGCTTGACCGCGCCGTCGCCGACGCGGGGACCGCGGCTGGAGAAGTACGCGATGCTGTCGTCGCGCTCGACCGCGCCCACGGTGAGCGCGGCGTCCGCGCTGCCCGGCGAGCCGACCGTGCCGGGACGGCCCGAGTTGCCCGCGGCGATCACGAACAGCGTGCCGCTCTGGGCGGACAGCGTGTTCACGGCCTCTTCCAGCGGGTCGAGCTCCGGTGAGTCGTTGCCGCCCAGGCTCAGGTTGACCACGTCGGCGCCCTGGTCGACGGCCCACTGCATGCCGCCGAGGATCCACGACTCGGCGCAGCCCTGGAGGACGCACACCTTGCCGTCGAGGATCTGGGCGTCCGGCGCGACGCCCCGGTACTTCTCGCCGGAGCTGGCGATGGTCGCGGCGACGTGCGTGCCGTGGCCGTCGACGTCGGTGGCGTCGGGGTCCTCGGTGAAGTTCTGCTCCGCGACCTCCTTGCCCGTCAGGTCGGGGTGCGCGCCGTCGACGCCGCCGTCGAGGACCGCGACCTTGACGCCCTTGCCGGTGTGCCCGGCCTGCCACGCGGTCGGCGCGCCGATCTGGGCGGTGGAGCGGTCGAGGCTGGGTTGGCGCAGGCCGTCGAGCCAGACCTTCTTCACGCCCGGGTCGTTCACCAGGGCCTGGAACGTCGTGCCGGCCTCGGCCTTCGCCGTGGTCGCGGCGACCGCGCCGACGGTGGGCAGCGCGCGGGTCACGTGGACGCCGCCGGTGCGCGGCTGGTCGCCGGTGATGATCAGCGGCAGGGTGTCGCGCCGCGCGTCGTCGTAGCCGGCCTCGACCAGCCCGGTGACGTCGAACAGGCGCAGGTCCAGCTTGCCCTCGGCCACCGCGTCGAGCGCGTCGGCCGGCACCACGTGCAGGTTGCCGTCCCGGTGGAACGTGTGGACGACGACCCCTTCACGGCCGGGGCCGGCCCGCAACGAGCCGGACGTGGGTCCGTTGAGCAGGACTTGGTCGCCCGTGATGAGGGTGACGGTCGCCAGGCGGTGCCCGGCGACCTGGTCGTGCCGCTCCGGTGTCGCGGCGGCAACCCCCGTTGCCGTGCCTGCCGCGAGCCCGGCCGCGAGGGCGGTGGCCGCCCACCCGACCCAGAGCCTTCGTGATCTCGACGTCAACGCAGATACCTCCCGAATCTGGTTGTCGCGCTGCGGAAACGCGCGCGTCGGAAGGCACCGCCGGCTCACGGTGCGGCGGAGTACCGGAACAGTCGAAGCCCCCCAACGACTTCGACGCTATCCACCCGTCAGGGTGAAGACAGCGTCTCTTCGTGGGGAGTTCACCCCTCGAACGGGGTAGCCGGTGATCACTCACCGTCGATGGTGTGCGAGAGGGGGCATCCGATCGAGCGAATGCCCCCTCTCGTCACCCGATCTCGCTCAGCCGATCTTGTAGGCCCGGATCAGGGTCTGCTCGAACGTGTTGCCGTCGCGATCGGCGCCCTTCACGCGCAGCGAGGCGTGCCCGGCCGCGGCGGGGTTGCGCACCAGGGCGGTGCGCCCGACCACCGGCGCCGACGTCCACGACTTGCCGTCGTCGAACGACACCTCGACGGAGACCCGGTCGACCCGGCCGTTGGCCGCGCCCGGCTGCTGCTCGACCACGAGCGGCACCCGCAGCACCCGGCCGGCGGGCGCGACGCCGTTCGCGTCGAGCGCGGGGGTGAACCGGACCACGGTCAACGGCAGCGGCGCGAACCGGTCACCCGGCACGGTGTCCGAGCGGAACGTCCACGCGCCGCTGACCGCCGTCGAGAACTCCGAGACGCCCGGCGCGCGCACGGCTTCCGCCTCGACGCGGAAGTCGGCCGCACCCGGCGGCACGAGGAACCGGCCGGCGGCCGCCTCGCCCGTCTCACCGACCACGACCCCGTTGCGCAGCAACGTGGTCCGGGCCGACGACGTCACCGACCGGCCGGCGTTGCCGTCCCGGTCGCCGAACAGCGGCAGCGAGAAGCCGACCACGTCGCCCGCCCGGGCCAGGTACGGGAACGGGGACCTGGGCATGGCCGGCCCGAACACCGGCCGGTTGAACCGCTCGTGGTACGTGCGCCCCGGCTGGTGGGTGCGCAGCGGCGAGTCGAACTGCGCCTCGATCCCGTCCTGCCCGAACTGCGCGAGCGACCACACCCACTCGACGCCCGACGGCGTGGTGGCGTAGTCGAGGGACCTGCCCGGAGCGGTCACCGTCGTCTCGACGCCGAGACCGCTCAACCCGCCGGGCAGCACGGGGAAGCCCGCGAACCGGTGCTCCTTGCCCGCCGGACCGGCGGCGAACTCCGACCGCACCTCGGCCAGGTCCCGCTTGGTCGGCGCCCGGACCAGGCCGGTGGGCGCCTTGCCGTGCTCGGCCCACGACAACCGGTAGGTCACCGGCGTCGTGCCGACCGGTGTGCCCACCGCTTGCGTGCTCACCAGCACGGACACGTCGGCGGCGGGCAGCTCGGGGCCGAGGTGCCCGATCGACACCGTGCGGAAGCCGCCCGCGAACCCCGCGCCCAGGGCGGTCACCAGCTCGCCGTCCCGGCTGCGGGTGATCAGCAGGTCGCCGAAGTCGGGCTCCGCCTTCGGGTCGGGGAACGTGATGGAGATCGGTTTCGCCTTGCGCGCGTCCACGGTGACCGCTGTGGTGTCGCGGCTGACGCGCAGGCTCGGCTGCGGCAGCACGGCGCTGTTCGTGCCGTCGGTCAGCACCTCGCCCACGAACATGTACTCGCCCACCGGCAGCCGGGCGGTGGCCTTGCCGCCCGTGCCGCTCGGCACCACGAACTTGTCGTTGTCGAGACCGATGACGAACGCGACGTAGTCGACCGCGGGGTTGCCCTCCGCGTCGATGAAGTCGAACGCCACGTCGTAGCTCTCGACCTCGCGGTTCACGCCGACCGGCACGCGCAGCTCGACGCCGCCGCCGGAGGCGAGGACCGTGCCGCCGTACGCGCCGTCGGCGGTCGCCGCCTTGGTGTCGGCGGTGACGGTGGCCTTGGCCTCGCCACCCGCGGGCACGGTGACCGTGGTGGGGCTGACGGTGAGCACACCGGCCGGCGCGGGCGTGCCGCCGGGGCCCTTGGCGTCGATCGTGAGGTCGAGCGTGACCGGCTGCGTGCCGGTGTTGCGGACCGCGAACTCCTTGCTGGTCGCGACGTCGTCCTCGTGCGGCCACTCCTGCAGGCCGAGCGCGAGCGACGGCGGGTCGGCGGTCACCGTGGTGGTGATGGCCTTGGTGAGGTCGACGCGGCCGGTGCCCTGGTCGAACGCGGTCAGCGCCGGGTTGTTCTTGGCGGAGGCCATGAGCGCGGCCTTGAGCTGCGCGCCGTTCCAGTCCGGGTGCTGCTGCGCGATCAACGCCGCCGCGCCCGCGACGTGCGGTGTGGCCATGGACGTGCCGGAAACGGCGATGTGCTTGTCGCCAACGGGTGTGCCGATCTGGCCGGTGCTGGACTTGGCCGCGACGATGTCCACGCCGGGCGCGGTGACGTCCGGCCTCGGCGCGCCGTCGCCGACGCGGGGGCCGCGGCTGGAGAAGTCCGCGATGGCGTCGTCCCGCTCGACCGCGCCGACCGCGAGCGCCGCGTCCGCGCTGGCCGGCGAGCTCAGCGTCTCGGGGCGGCCGGAGTTGCCCGCGGCGACCACGAAGAGCGTGCCGGTCTGCGCGGACAGGGTCTCGATGGCCTGCTCCAGCGGGTCGACGTCCGGGGTGTCCGTGCCGCCCAGGCTCATGTTGATCACGTCGGCGCCCTGGTCGGCGGCCCACTGCATGCCGTCGACGATCCAGGACTCGGCGCAGTTCAACGAGCACACCTTGCCGTCGAGGAGCTGCGCGTCCGGCGCGACACCCCGGTACTTCTCGCCGGCGCTGGCGACCGTGGCGGCGACGTGCGTGCCGTGGCCGACCAGGTCGCTGTTGTCGGGGTCTTCGGTGAAGTTGCGCTCCACGACCTCGCGGCCGGCGAGGTCGGGGTGCGTCTGGTCGACTCCGCTGTCGAGCACGGCGACCTTCACGCCCTTGCCGGTGAACCCGGCCTGCCAGGCGGTGGGCGCGCCGATCTGGGCCACCGAGCGGTCGAGGCTCGGCTTGCGGATGCCGTCCAGCCAGACCTTCTTCACGCCCGGGTCGTTCACCAGGCCCTGGAAGGCCGTGGCGGCCTCGGACTTCGCGGTGCGCGCGGCCACCGAACCGATGGTGGGCAGCGCGCGGGTGACCTGGACGCCGCCGGTGCGCGGCTGGTCGCCGGTGATGATCAGCGGCACGGTGTCGCGGCGCGCGTCGTCGTAGCCCGCGTCCACGAGCCCGGTGACGTCGAACAGCCGCAGGTCCAGCTTGCCGTCGGCGAGCGGCCGGGCGACGTCGCGCGGGATGACGTGCAGGTGGCCGTCACGCAGGAACCGGTGGAACGTGATGCCGCCGCGGTCCCGGCCCGGCGTGACCGACAGGAGCGCTTGGCCCGCGACGACGACCCGGTCGCCGGTGATCAGGGTGACGGTGTGCCGCTCGCCGTCGGCGACGTTCGGTGATGCTGATGGTGGTGGTGCGGGTGACGCGACAGCCGTGGCGGTGCCGGCGGCCAGTCCGACCGCCAGCAGCGCGGCACCCCAAGCGACGCCGCGCCTTCGTGATCTCGGATTCAACGCAGATACCTCCCGAATCTGGTTGAGCGCGCTGTGGAACGCGCCTGCGGGAGGCGGGGTGGAAGTGCGGTGAACCGATTGGACGTCGCCCCCCGACGTTTCGACGCTATCCAGCCGGGGGAGCGGATTCAGCGGCCCAAAGTGGTGCGTGCGGGCGGCCGAGCAGCCCAACGGGCGTTGCTCGCCGGGAGGGGCGCCCGCCGGTCGCGGACGCCCCTCCCGGGCTCGATCAGGCGATCTTGTAAGCCCTGATCACGGTGTGCTCCAAGGCGTTGCCGTTGCTGTCGGTCGCCTTCACCCGCACCGAGCCGTAGCCGGCCGCGTTCGGGTTCGAGATGGTCGCGACGCCCCCCGACACCGGCGCCGCGGTCCACGTCGCGCCGTCGTCGAACGACACCTCGACGTCGATCCGGCTGATCGTGCCGTTGACCGCCCCGTCCTGCTGCTGCACGGTCAGCGGCACGCGCAGGGCCTGCCCCTTCGGCGCCGCGCCGCCGGCGTCCAGCTCCGGCGTGAAGCGCACCACCGACAGCGGCAGCGGCACGTACCGGTCGGTCGCCGCCGTGTCCGAGCGGAACGTCCACGCGGCGCTCACCTTCGTGGCGAACTCCGACGTGCCGGTCGCCCGCACCGCGTCGGTCTCCACCCGGTAGGCCGCCGCGCCCGCGGGCACCTCGAACAGGCCGTTCGCCGCGTACGACGTCTCGCCGACCTTCGTCCCGTTGCGCAGCAACGTGGTCCGGGCCGACGACACCGCCGCGTTGCCGCCGTTGCCCGCCCGGTCGGTGAACAGCGGCACCGCGAAGCTGATCTCGTCGCCGCTGCGCGCCAGGTACGGCGAGCGCGACTCGGGCAGCGCGGGGGAGAACACCGGGTCGTTGAACCGCTCGTCGTGCGTGCCGCCCCGCTGGTAGGTGCGCTCCGGCGAGGTCAACGTCGCCTCGACCGCGCCCTCCGCGCCGAACTGCAGGAAGCCCCACGACCACGCCAGGTCCGTGGTGACCCGGTTGATCGCCTCACCGGGCGAGGCCACGTCCGGCAGCCACGCCCAGCCGCCGACACCGCCCGCGGTGATCGGGTTGCCGCCGTGCCCGAACCGGCGGCCCGCCGGTCCGGGGCCGAACGTCGTCCGCACCTCGGCCAGCTCGGTCGCGGCCACGTCCTTCACGAACCCGACCGGCATCTTCCCCTGCTGCGTCCAGGCGAACCGGTAGGTCACCGGCTTGTCGCCGACCGGCGTGCCGCGGAACTGCGCGCCCAGCAACGCGGTCATGTCGCCCGCCGCCAGCTCCGGTCCGACGTGCGCGATGGACACGTTCGGGCCGAACCCGCCGAGGAACGCCGTGCTCACGCTGGCCTGCCGGTCGCCGTGGTTGCGCGCCATCGTGACGTCGCCCAACGCCTCCGCCGCGCCCGCGTCGGGTGCGGTGATCTTCAACGGCTTGGCCGTGCGCGCGTCGAGCGTCACCGTGGTGTTCGCGGTGACGCTGAGCCCCGGCCGGGGCAGCAGCGCCAACCGCGTGTCGTCGGTCTGCACGTCGGAGTTGGTGAAGTACTCGCCCCTGGGCAGCCGCAGCGTGAACGAGCCGTCCGCGTCGTAGGGGAAGGCGAACGTGCCGTTGCTCAGCCCGATGATCGACGTGTAGTAGTCGGCCGCGGGCGCGCCCGCGCCGTCCACGAAGTCGAACGTGACGTCGTAGCTCTCCACCTCGCGGTTCACGCTGAGCGCGGTGCGCAGCGGCGTCGGACCGCCGGTCGCCACCACCGAACCCACGTACAGGCCGTCCTGCGTGCCGAGCCGGGTGTCGGCGGTGACCGAGGCGGTCGCCTCGCCGCCCGCCGGCACGGTCACCTTCGCCGGCGACACACCGACCAGACCGGCGGGCGCGGAGCCGCCGTCGGGAGCCTTGACCTCGGTGGCCAGCGACAACGTGATCGGCGCGGTGCCGTCGTTGCGGTAGGTCACGGTCTTGCTGATCGGGGTGTCGTCGTCGTGCGGCCACTTCTGCAGGCCCATGGCCAGGCTCGCGGGCTCGGCGGTGACCGAGGTCGTGATGGCCTTGGCCAGGTCGACCCGACCCGCGCCCTGGTCGAACGCGGTGAGCGCCGGGTTGTTCTTCGCCGACGCCACCAGCGCCGCCTTGAGCTGCGCGCCCGTCCAGTCCGGGTGCTGCTGCGCGAGGACCGCCGCCGCGCCGGCGACGTGCGGCGTCGCCATCGACGTGCCGGACATGGACACGTACCCGTCGCCGGCCGGTGTGCCGACCGTGCCGCTGCTCGACTTCGCGGCCACGATGTCCACGCCCGGCGCGGTGATGTCGGGCTTGACCGCGCCGTCGCCGACGCGCGGGCCGCGGCTGGAGAACGGCGCGATGCCGTCCTGCCGGTCCACCGCGCCCACCGTCAGCGCGGCGTCGGCGCTGCCCGGCGAGCTGATCGTCTCGGGGCGGGAGTTGTTGCCCGCCGCGACCACGAACAGCACACCGGTCTGCGCGGACAGCGTGTTCACGGCCTCCTCCAACGGGTCCAGCTCGCTGGTGTCGCCGCCGCCGAGGCTGAGGTTCACGATGTCCGCGCCCTGCTCGGCGGCCCACTGCATGCCCGCCACGATCGCCGACTCCTGGCAGCCCGAGAGCACGCACACCTTGCCGTCCAGCAGGTCCGCGTCCGGCGCGACGCCCTTGTACTTCGCGCCCGAGCTCGCGATCGTCGCGGCGACGTGCGTGCCGTGCCCGACGCCGTCGGTGTTGTCCGGGTCGTCGGTGAAGTTGCGCTCGGCGACCTCGTGGCCCGCCAGGTCCGGGTGGTCCTGGTCGACGCCGGTGTCCAGCACGGCCACCTTCACGCCCTTGCCGGTGTGCCCGGCCTGCCACGCGGTCGGCGCGCCGATCTGCGCGGTGGAGCGGTCCAGACCCGGTTGGCGCAACCCGTCCAACCACACCTTGCGCACGCTCGCCCTCGACACGAGCGTGTGCCAGGTGTCCGCGGCCTCGGACTTGACCACCTGCGCGGCGTACGAGCCGACGGCGGGCAGCGGGTGGCCGACGCGCAGACCGGCCGTCGCCGGCTCCTGCTCGCCGGTCACGATCAGGGGCAGGGTGTCGCGGCTGCCGTCGTCGTAGCCGGCCTCGACCAGCCCCGTGACGTCGAACAGCCTCGGGTCCAGCCTGCCCTGCGAGACGGCCTTCGCCGCGTCGCGCGGCACGACGTGCAGGTGCCCGTCGCGCCGGTAGCTGTGGAACACCGTGCGTTCTCGTCCCGGAGCGGCGACCAGGGCGGTGACCTCGTCATCGAGGAGCACGACCCGGTCGCCCGTGATCAGGGTGACCTCGTGGTGCTCGCCGGTGACCGGTGGGGCGTCCTCCGCCCCCGACACCCCCGGGCCGCTCGCCGTGAGGCCGGCCGCGACGAGCACGGCCCCCCACGTCATGCCACGGATGCGTTTGCTCTTCAACTGTCTCGAACCTCCCGGTGAGTGCCGCGCATGGCGGGTACGCGGCCGGAAGGGCTGCTACCCGCGGTGGCGGCGGATGTACCGGGAGCGACGTTGCCCTTGACGTCACCGACGCTAGAGGGTTCGGGAAGGGCGGACAGCCGCTGATTGGTCGGCATGTTCTTGACCAATTCAGCCGAGTAAACGGTTACCTACCGTTCAGTAATAGAGCCGTCGGCACCAACTGAGATACCTGCCTGTGGACCACCCGATGGGCAGTCCGGACCGTTGGGGTAGACCATTTCGGGGGTCAGCACGAAATTCCGGTCCACCAGGGAAGAACCGGATTGGTCCAGCAGCGTCAAGGTCACCGTGACCGGTTGCGCGGGCAGGTCGGGGAGGTCGGCGAACCCGTGCTTGCCTCCCGTCGGCTCGGAACGCGCGCTGCACGAGTCGTCCGGGGAAGTGCCGGTGCAGGTCGTCTCGGCGACCCTGCTCGACGGGTACAGCTCCAGCGAGGGGGTTGCACAGGAGCCGTCCCAGCAAACCTCGATCTTCGCGGAAGCCGCCTCGGGGTGCGCGACCTCCACGCTCACGCCGGTGCGAGTGCCGATCGCCGTGCAGGTCACGCCTTCGATGGGGCCGCACGCGGTGGCCAGCAGCAGCACGCCCAACGGCCAGGTCCGTCTCCACATGCCGGTGGGACGGAACGGGACGCCGATCAGGTTGCGCGCCGCCACCACCGTCTTCTCCTCGGCGGCTGGAGCTCGCCCCGGGCGGTCGCCCACTCGGCGAAGCGCGCGGCGTCCTCGCGGAAGCGCGTGCCGACCTCTTTGGGGTGCTCCTTGGCGTAGGCGTCGAACAGGGGCCGGAACCGGTCGCCCAGCTCGACGGCGACCTCGGGCCGGAGCATCTCCACGATCCCGCGCCGCTTGTTGAGCAACGCGCGTCTCTCGATGCGCACCCGTTCCGCGTCGAACCCCTCGGGCACGTCGCCGTCGGCCAGGAGCGCCCGCAGCAGCTCCGCCTGCGCCGCGGCCAACCGGTCCCGTTGGGGTCCGGTCATCCCAGCACCGCCCGGATCGCGGCCAGCTCGTCGGCCAGTTCGGCGTCGGCGGGGTAGTCGTCGTCGCGTTCGAGCAGCACGCCGGGCGGGTCGACGCGGGCGCGCAGCTGGGCCAGCACGTCCAGCACCTCGGGCCGCACGGCGTGCGCGTGCGTGTCGTGGTAGACGCCTTGGTGCTCCTCGCCGCCGGCGACGTGCACGTAGGCGAGGCGTTCCAGCGGGATCTCGTCCAGGAAGCGGGCCACGTCCGTGCCGAGGTTGCGGGCGTTGGCGTAGAGGTTGGCGACGTCGACCAGGAGGTGGCAGTCGGTGCGGTCGACCAGCTCGGCGAGGAACTGGCCCTCGGTCAGCTCGCCGTCCGGCCAGTCGAGCAGCGCGGCGACGTTCTCCAGGGCGAGGGGCACGGGCAGGTCCTGCTGCGTGGCCTTGACGTTGGCGACGAGCACGTCGAGCGCGTCGCGGGTGCGGGGGAGCGGCATGAGGTGGCCGGAGTCGAGGCCGCCCGCGCGCACGAAGCACACGTGATCGCTGACCAGCGGGGCGTCGAGCGCCTCGGCCAGCGCGCCGAGGTGCGCGACCCGTTGCGCGTCAACGGGTTCCGCGCCGCCGAGCGAGAGGGAGACCGCGTGCGGCAGCACCGGGACGCCCCGTTCGCGCAGGAGCAGGACGGACTCGGGCAGGTGCCCCACGTGCAGGTTCTCCGCGACGACCTCCACGAAGTCGATGCCCGGCAGGCGTTCGACGGTCAGGTCGATCTCCGGCCGCCACCCGATGCCGACACCCAGCTTCTCCACGTGCCACCGCCTCCTCGTCGCCTTCGACCCGATCAGTCGCCGCCGCCACCGCCGCCGCAACCGCCACCACCGCACGACGAGCCGCCGCTGTCGGAACTGCTGCTGCTGCTCCCGCCACAACTGCTGCTGGCACAACTGCCGCACCCACCGCCGCACGACGCGCCGCCGTCCGACCCGCTGCCGCGCGATCGCCGTCGCAGTGTCGCCGCCGCGGCCGGTGCGATGCCCAGCACCTCCCACACGTGGTGGCGCTCGACCTTGCCCAGCAGCCCGTAGTAGGCGACCAGCGCGATCCGGTTCGGCGAGACGGCCACCTGCTTCAGCGCCCGCACCACCTGCCGTCCCCGGGCGGTCAGCGGACGACTCAGCCGCCCGAGCACCACCGCCACCACCGCCCCCGCCACCGCCGTGAAGAAGGCCAACGCGAACGGCAGGTCGAGCGCGCCCGCCACGATCATCGTGACCACGACGGCGGCCACCACGAGCAGGCGCAGCGTGCGCAGCGCCTTGCGCCGACCGGGCGGCGTGACCAGGCCGACGTCCACGAGGTGCTGCCGCAGCGACTGGGCCTCCGCGCTCCACGCCGTCGCGGTGATCAGCTCGCCCAGCGTCCTCGGCGCGGAGCGCAGCACGTACGCCTGCAACGGGCTCCAGCCGTGACCCGGCCGTCCGACCACCGAGACCAAGCCCTCGCGGGAGATCCGCACGGCGCCCGCCTCGACCAGCGACACCACCGCGACCTCGGCCGCGCGGCCCGGCCCGCCGACCAGCAAGCCCTGCTGCTCGGGCCCCGGCTCAGGTGTCGAACCCGCCGAACCCGCCGAAGTCGGCGTCCACTGAGTCGCCACCGTCATCGCCCTCCAACCACTCCGCGGCCAACCACCCACCGGCGAACCACCCGCCTGCCACCAGCCAGCCGTTGCGCCGCTGCCAGCGTTGCGGTTCGACCACCACGGCACGCCTGCGCCGCGGTAGCGGTGCCTGTGACGTTTCCGCAGGTGCGATCGGTTCCGCCCGTTCGCCGTCGAACACCGCCGTCTCCGCCCGTGCCGACCCCTTGCGCGGCACGGGCGGTCCGGCGGTGCGCGACGTCGTGCGGACCAGGCCGTAGCGGGCGGTCACCTCGGCCGGGTCGACCGGTGCGAGGCCCGCCGTGGCCTCCTCGTACGCCCACGCGCCCCTCCTGGTCAGGACGGGCGGCGGACCCAACAGCAGCAGGACTCCGAGCAAGCCTGTGACCGACAGCGCGGTGACCGTCACCCACCCGCCCGGACCTGCGAGAACAGCCACCACCACGAGCGCCGCCACCGGCACGACCGACAGCACCGCCCGAGCCAACCGCCGCCGCGGCGACACCAGCAGACCGCCCGCGACCAGGCGTTGCCCGATCTGCCGGGCGGGACCGCTGGTGGCCGCGCCGACCACGAGCTCGTCCAGGTCACGCGGCGGCGTGAGCCGGGCGAGCACGACCGCCTGCAACGCGGTGGCCGGCTGCTCCTCGCCGGGCACCGCCGCGGCCACCGAACCGGACACCCGCGCCCGGTTCTCGGCCACCAACCCCGCCAACGCCACCTCGACCGCCCGCACCGGGCCACCACCGAGGTAACCGATCTCCTCGAACGACAGCGGCCGGTCGGGCACGTCGCCGGCGACCCGCTTCCACCGCAGGCCCACCAGCACCGCGGCGACGAGCGCCGGGCCGTACCACCACAGGAACGTCATGGCCGCCACCCTAGGAGCCGTCAGGCCGATGACGGCCGTGGTCACGGAAGCGTAAGAACCCCGTCAGCCCCCGCCGCCACCACCGCAGCCGCCCCCGCCGCCACAGCTGCTCCCGCCACCGCAGCTGCTCCCACTACTGCTGCTGCAACTGCTGCCACCGCCGCCGCTGCAGGTGCTGCCGCCGCTCGTCGCGCTGTACGCGCTGCTCGCGCGAGCACCGCGCGACGCCTTCCGAGCAGGCGGACGCGGCCGTGCGGCGGCACGCAACGTGATGCTCGGGTGGCTGGTGAAACCGTTGAGAGCGACCAGCTCGGCGGCGTTCGCCGAGCTGGTCCCTCCCCACCCCCCGGTGATCTCGCCTGCGCGAGCCTTCGCCACCGCGTCGCGCCCCTTGGCGGTGCGCGTCCACGGAGCCGCCTGCGACAACCCCCAGATCAGCAAGCCCGTCAGCACGAGCTGCCACGACATCGTCCACTCGGGCGCGCCGACCGCCAGCTCGGTGATCCAGCGCGCGACACCGACGACGAACAACAGCGCCATCGGCGCGACACCCGTCCGCAACCGCCTCTTCAGCACGTCCGGCGCGACCAGGTAGTCCTGTTCGGACAGCCGGCGGCCGACCTCGCGCGGCGCGTCCTTCTCCGACACCGAGGTGATGAGCAGCGTCAACGTCCGGTAGCGGTAGCGCTTCGCGTCGGCGAGCACGGCCTGGTCGACCGGGTGGTCGGCGACGGGCGAGCCGACGAGGCGCACGGCCCCGTTGCGGGCGGCCACCAGGGCGCCCGAGTCGATGAGCGACGCGACCGACGTCTCGACCACTCGACGTGGCCCGCCGGTCAGGTAAGCGATGTCCAGCAACCCGAGCGCACCCGCGGGGGCGTCTCCCCGCGTCCCCCGCAGGCGCACTCGGACGAAGATCGCGAAGACCAGTGACCCGGCCAGCGCGATCCAGTACAGCTCAAGGAATTCCGGGCCTGAAAGCCCCCACGGTCGCTCCACGGTCCACCCCCTGTGGCCCTCGGTGGAACCAGGTCCACCAGCTAGGAGGCAATCGTGTGCGCCAGGCCACACTCCAGCAAGGGGGCTTGAGCAAGCCTTAGGGTTGGCCGGTTCGCCGGTGGTCCGTCAGGAGGACGACGCGCCGTCCACGCCGCCGGAGCCTTCGCCGTCAGTGCCCTTGAAGATGCGCATGATTCCTCCTGGAGTGGATCAGTCATCATTCGGAGTAGCGCCTTCAGTCTGCTCGACCACCGGGGGTTTCGACCAGACGCAAACTCACCGAGTTGATGCAGTAGCGCTGATCCGTGGGGGTGGCGTAGCCCTCACCCTCGAAAACGTGCCCGAGGTGGCTGTGGCACGTGGCGCACAACACCTCCGTTCGGACCATGCCGTGCGCGCGGTCCTCACGCAGGATCACCGCGTCACCGGCCAGCGGCGAGAAGAACGACGGCCAGCCGCAGTGCGAGTCGAACTTCGTGTCGCTGCGGAAGAGCTCCGCGCCGCACGCGCGGCACTCGTAGACGCCCTCGGTCTTGGTGTCCGTGTACTCGCCGACCCAGGCCGGCTCGGTGCCCGCGTCGCGCAGCACCGCGTACTCCTTGGGGGTCAGGATCTCCCGCCACTCCAGCTCCGAGTGGACCACCTTCGGGGTGGCGCCGACGACAGGTTCCATACCTCCACGTTAGTCGAAACCGCGGCGGCCGAAACGTCGGCGGAAGTCAGTAGAAGAACACCCAGACGAGGGTGCCCAGGTAGTACCAGACGCTGACCAGCACACCCAGGAGGATGAGGCCCACCACGACGACCGCGGTGAGCCTGCGCAGGCCGCCCGCCCGGTTCGCCGAGTCCGCGAACTGCCCGACGCCCGCGACCGTGCCCTCGATGGTGAAGCTGGGTGGCTGCTGCTGCATCCGGCCGAGGTGCTCGGCGAACGCCCTCGTCTCGGGGTCGTCGGGGTCGAGTCCGATCAGCTCGTCGTCGATGCTGCCCAGTGGGCGATCGTCCGGTGCGTCGGCGGCTCTGGCGCTGGCCATGGGACCCAGCGTAGCCGGCGTTTCAAGCGGCCGGGCGGCTCAACTCGCCAGGACGGGTGACGGCCGGACCGCGCCGACCGGCCTGCCGTGGCCGAGGACCGGGAACGTGGCCAACTCGTCCGGCGCGTCCACTCCCAGCTTGCGCAACGCGGCCACCAGGACCACCGCCCTGGCGCGGCTGGAGCCGTCCGCGATCTTGCACGCCACGGCTTCGCCGGTCGGCAGGCCGATCGCGTAGACGCCCTCCGCGCCGTCCTTGGCGACCGCGCCCGGGATCGCCCGCATCAGCTTCGTGACGTCGCGGCCCGTGCCGCCGACCCACTCCGGGTAGGCGTTCATGGCCTGCGCGATCCGGTGCTCCGGGCCGTCCTGCGCGCCGGCCAGCTTGGCGAACGCCCGCGCGAGGCCGGTGAGGCTGATGCCGAGCAACGGCGCGCCGCAGCCGTCGACGCCCTCCGCGCCGACGCGCTCGCCGGCCACTTCCTCGAGGGTGTCGCGGATGGCCCGCTGGAGGGGGTGGGCGGGGTCGAGGTAGTCCCGGGTCGACCAGTCGTTGACGACGCAGGTCGCGAGCATGGCGGCGTGCTTGCCCGAGCAGTTCATGTACTCCGGCGCCTTGGCCCGGCCCGCGGCCAGGTGGGACCGGAGGGCGTCCTCGCCGATCGGCAGGTCGGGGGTGCACTGGAGGTCGGCCTCGGTCAGGCCGTGCGCGTGCAGGATGCGCTGGACGCCGTCGACGTGGAAGTCCTCGCCGGAGTGGCTCGCGCAGGCCAGGGCGAGCAGCTCGTCCTTCAGGTCGAGGCCGTGGCGGAGCATGGCCAGCGCCTGGATCGGCTTGTTGGACGAGCGCGGGTAGGCGGTGTCGTGCGGGCGGCCGAGCGCCAGCGCTTCGCGGCCTGTGCGGTCGAGGGCGATGACGGAGCCGTGGTGCACGGACTCGAGGAACTCGCCACGCCAGACCTCGGCGACCAGTTCGTGTGCCATGCCGGTACCTCCACCCTGTGCGCGTGTGCGCTGCCAACTGTCGACAGTTAACATCGTTGGCGACCCGGTGCGCTAGGAGACGTTCGTGACACGTGGCATGTTCCGAGCCGTCGGTGAGCCTCGCTCCCGCCGCGGGCCGGTTCGCTATATTGATCACTGTGCTGGTCACGTGTCGCCACCGGCTGGAGCCCGAGGTGGCTCGGCGGGCGATGCCGGCGCGCACGTTCTGGTGTGCCCGGGTGGTGGTCGGTGATGAAGCAGGACGCTCCCCGGACGCGGTCTAGCCACGAGGCGGCGCCCGGCGGTGAGCACGTCAGACCCCCCTTGCACCTGAGCTTGGCCGGTCAGGCCGTGGACGTGCTGCGCGAGCTGGTGCTCACCGGCGACATTCCGCCCGGGGCGCGGGTGAACGAGGTCGAGCTGGCCCAGCGGCTCGGGATCTCGCGGGGACCGCTGCGCGAGGCGATCCGGCACCTGGCGTCCGAGGGGCTGCTGGTCCTGGCGCCGCACCGGGGCGCTTCCGTGCCGATCTCGGACGAGGCCGACGTGCGGGCGCTGTTCGAGCTGCGGACCGCGCTGGAGTGCGCGGCGGTCGAGCTGGCCGCGTCACGGCGGACCGAGGCGGACGTCGTGCGGCTGCGCGCGGTGTGCGAGGAGTCGCGTCGGGCGTACTCGGCCGGTGAGCGCTTCCCGTACCGGTTGGACCTGGCGTTCCACCAGGCGTTGCTGGACGCGGCGCGCAGCCCTCGGATCGCCGAGCAGGTGCGGCTGGCGCAGCAGCGGGTGGTGTTGCTGCGCAGCGGTCTGCGCGACGACCCGCCGCACCAGCACGCGTCGTTGGACGACCACGACGCCCTGGTGGCCGCCATCGCCGCCACCGACCCGTCCCGCGCGTCCGACGTGATGCGCAAGCACCTGGCCCGCGTCTGCGCCCAGATGCTCACCAGCCTGGCCTGACGGCCGCTCGGCGGGGGAGCGCGCATCCGCCGCAGTCGTGTTTGGATCTTCGGCATGGCGCTCGACCTCGTCCACCCGCCGAAGGCCCGACCGGGTGATCGCATCGCGGTCCTCTCTCCGTCGTTCGCGGCCGCAGGCGCCTTTCCCGAGGTGCACGAGCAGGCGATGCGCCGGCTCACCGAGGTGACCGGCCTCATTCCGGTCGAGTACCCGACGACGCGGGACGTCGGGGCGACACCTGTGGCGCGCGCCGCGGACGTCAACGCCGCGTTCGCGGACCCGCAGATCCGCGGCATCCTCGCCGTGGTCGGCGGTGAGGACCAGATCACCGTGATCCCGCACTTGCGCGCGGACCTCGCCCGGGCGGATCCCAAGCCGTTCCTGGGCACCAGCGACAACACCAACCTGCACCACTGGCTCTGGGCGAACGGCATCGCGAGCTTCTACGGCGGCTCCTCCCAGGTCCACCTCGGCCCCGGACCCGCCGTGGACGACGTCCACGCCCGGTCGCTGCGGGCGGCCCTGCTGACCGGTGAGCGCCTGGAGATCACCGATCCGGGTGAGTCCGAGGACGTCGGCATCGACTGGGCCGACCCGCGCGCCTTGGAGTCCTTCGGTGATCGGGAGGCGACGGAGCCCTGGAGTTGGCACGGCCCGGCCCGCTCCGTGACCGGCCGCGCCTGGGGCGGCTGCCTGGAGGTGATCGAGTGGATCCTGACCGCCGGCCGGTTCCCGTTCCCGCCGGACGTTCTGCAGGGCGGCGTGCTCATCATCGAGACGTCGGAGGAACTCCTGCCGGCGCGCAACGTCGGTTGGATCGTCCGCTCGCTCGGCGAACGCGGCGTCCTCGGCGCGGTGGACGCGGTCCTGGTGGCCCGGCCGCCGGTGTCGGATTTCACCCGCCGGCCGCCTGCTGCGGACCGGGCGCGGCTGCGGGCCGAGCAGCGTGACGCGGTCGTCGAGGTGGTGAGCCGCTACCACCCCGAGGCGGTCGTCTGCGTCGGCGTTCCGTTCGGCCACACCAGGCCGCAGTGGATCCTTCCGCACGGCGGTGACATCACCGTCGACGGCATCGAACGCCGGATCTTCGCCGACTACGGCTGACAAGGCTCCAGCCGGCTCCCGGCCCGCTCTGGGTCCGCGTGGCAACGGCTCGGGCGGCAATGGATCGGGCGTGCCGGGTCCGCCGCCAACGGGTCGGGCGCAGTGGGTCGGGTCGAACCGGGGCGGTCGTGTGCATCGGCGGCGGCGTGGGTTGGGCCGGCGGTGGAGGTGAGGGCTTCTGGCGGTTCGGTCGGGGGTGGGTCAGTAGGTGGCCAGGTGGTCGAGCAGGTGCAGGGTCGTTTCCTCCGCGGCCTCCTCCGGCACGAAGTGGCCGACGCCCGGCAGCACCTCGAACCAGTACGGGCCGGTGGTCCACCGCGCCGCGTTCTGCGCAGTGTCGGGCGAGATGATCTCGTCCTCCTCGCCCCACAGGTACCGGGTGGGCACCGAGACCGGGCGGTGGAGGTCGGTGAGGTCCGCGGCGGTTCCCTCGGTGAAGTCGTTGGCCCGGTACCAGTTCAGCGCCGCGGTCAGCGCGCCCGGCTCGGCCAGCTTCCGCACGTACTGCGCCGCCCGCTCCGGCGGGATCGCCGACGGCCAGCCGGCACGCAGCCGCGCGCCGTCGTCCGCCAGCAGGGCGCGTTCCGCGACACCGGGCTCCGGCAGGCGGACGAGGCGGGCCCACCGACGACGCTGGTCCGGGTCCGTGCGCACCGCCGCGGCGAGAGCGCCGGGGTGCGGCGCGGACACCGCCGTCACCGTGCGCACCCGCAGCGGGAACCTCGCCGCCGCGACCCACGCCGCCATCGCGCCACAGCCGTGCCCGACCAGGTCGAACCTCGTCCACTCCAGCGCGTCCGCCAGCTCGACCACGTCCCGCACCAGGTGGTCCAGCCCGTACGCGCTTGCCCGGCGCGGCCGCACGCCCGGTGAGTAGCCGCGCAGGTCCGGCGCGACCGCCCGGTACCCGTGGGCCGCCAACGCCCGCAACTGGTGCCGCCACTCGATCCCGCACTCCAGCGCGCCGTGCAGGAGCAACACCTTGCGGCCGGTGCTGGGGCCGGTCGCGACGGCGTCGAACGTGCCCGCGGGTGTCGTGATGCGCTGACGCGTCAGGTCGGACGGGAAGAGCGCCGGTCGTGATCGCATGCACTCATCGTGGTCGGGTGATCGCGCTCAGTCCCTGGTGCGCGCTCCCCGAGCCCTGGTGGGGTCTGCCCTACCTCTGTTGGTCATGGGTCCATTCTCGAACTGGCGTTCGACAGTGGCAAGATCACGACCGGGTGGTCTTGACGGGGGCCGGTCGGGCTTGGCGGAGCCGGCGACCCCGTCAAGCCCGACCGAAGCAGGTCAGCCGAGCGTCCCCGTCACCTTCGCGTGGCCCTTGAGCAGGTTGCGGGCGATCGTGCGGCGCTGGATCTCGTCCGTGCCCTCGTAGATGCGCAGCAGCCGCAGCTCCCGGTACCAGCGCTCGATCGGCAGCTCGCGCGTGTAGCCCATGCCGCCGTGGATCTGCAGCACCCGGTCCACGATCTCGTTCGCCTTGATGCCGCCGTACAGCTTCGCCATCGACTGCGCCTGCCGCGAGTCCGCGCCCTGGTCGACCAGCCACGCCGCGTGAAGCACGAGCCAGCGCAACGCCTCGATCTCCACCGCCGAGTCCGCGATCATCCACTGGATGGCCTGGTACTCGGCGATCGGCTGACCGAACGTGACCCGGGTCTTCGCCTGCTCGATGGCCATCTCCACCAGCCGCTCGCACGAGCCGAGCGCCCGCGCGGGCAGCAGGTAGCGGCCCTGGCCGATCCACTGCATGGCCAGGTTGAACCCGCGACCGACCTCGCCGAGCACGTTCTCCTCGGGCACGCGGACGTCCTCGAACACGAGCGCGGCCGGACCCCACTGGCCCATGGTCGGGATCGGCTCGGACTTCCAGCCCATGTCCCGGTCGACCAGGAAGCACGTGACGCCGCCGTCCGCGCCCTTCTCCTTGTCCGTCACCGCGAACACCATCACGAAGTCGGCCTCGTTGCCCTGCGTGATGAACGTCTTCTCGCCGTTGATCACCCACTCGCCGCCCTCCTTGCGGGCGGACGTGCGGATGGCCTTGGCGTCGGAACCCGCGCCCGGCTCGGTGATCGCGAAGCACGACACCCGCTCACCGGAGATCGTGGGCAGCAGGTAGCGCTGCTTCTGCTCCTCGTTGCCGTGGAACAGGATGTTGTCCGCGTACCCGCCGAACCGGAACGGCACGAACGTGCGGCCCAGCTCGGCCTCCAACAGCGCCGTCATGAGCGCGCCCAGGCCCATGCCGCCGTACTCCTGGGGCGTGAGCACGCCGAAGAAGCCCGCCGCCTTGGCCTTGTCCTGGAGCTCCTTGAGCTCGTCACGCGTCAGACCGGGCTGACCGAGGCGTTCGCGGCGCAGCACCTCCGGCTCCAGCGGCGCCACCTCCTTGCGCACGAAGGTCCGCACCCAGTCGCGGATCTCCTTCTGCTCCTCGTCGAGCGTGAAGTCCATGCCGTCCTCCCTCTACGCGAACGCGTTGACGCCGGTCAGCGCCCGGCCGATGAGCAATTTCTGGATCTGGCTGGTGCCCTCGTAGAGGGTCGTCACGCGGGTGTCCCGCAAGTACTTGCCGACGGGGTACTCGTCGACGTAGCCGTACCCGCCGAAGACCTGGATGGCGTTGTTCGCCACGCGCACGGCGGCTTCGCTGGCGTAGAGCTTCGCCATGGACGCCTCCGTGCCGAACGGCTCGCCGCGGTCGGCGAGGTCCGCGCACCGCCACGTGAGCAGGCGTGCCGCGTCGGTCTCCACCGCCATGTCGGCCAGGAGTTCCTGCACGAGCTGGAAACCGGCGATGGGCTTGCCGAACTGCTCGCGCTGCTTGGCGTACGCGACGCTGACCTCCAGCGCCCCGCGGGCGGCGCCGACGCACCCGGCGGCGACGGACATCCGGCCCCGGTCGAGGGCGGCCATGGCCAGCTTGAAGCCCGCGCCCTCGTCGCCGAGCCGGTCGGCGTCGCTCACCCTGACCTGGTCGAGGGTCAGTTCGGCGGTGGCCTGGCCGCGCATCCCGAGCTTGCCGCGGATCTCCGTGGCGGTGAAGCCGGGCGAGTCGGTCGGCACCAGGAACGCGGTGATGCCCTTCGGGCCGGGACCACCCGTTCGGGCGAAGACGAGCGCCACGTCGGCCCACGTCCCGTTGGTGATGAACACCTTGCGCCCGGTGATCAGCCAGTCGTCGCCGTCGCGGACGGCCTTGGTGGCCAGTGACGCGGCGTCGGAGCCGGTGCCCGGCTCGGTCAGGCCGAAGCAGCCCAGCTCGCGGCCCGAGCACAGGCCCGGCAGCCACCGCTGCTTCTGCGCCTCCGTGCCGTGCTTGGCGATCGTCTTGCCGACCAGGCCGAGGGAGACGGAGATGATGCCGCGCACGGCCGAGTCGCCGCGGGCGACCTCCTCGAGCACCAGGCAGTACGCCAGGTGGTCGCCGCCCGAGCCGCCGTACGCTTCGTCGATGCCGAGACCGAGGAAACCGACGTCGCCCAGGGCGGGCACCAGGTCGCGGTCGATGGCCTCGTCCCGGTCCCAGCGCGTGGCGTGCGGGACGATCCGCTCCTCGGTGAACCGGTGTGCCAGCTCCTTGAGCTGCCGGTGTTCGTCGGAGATGCGCAGATCCACCGGGGTGACCTCCTAACCGAACGGTGTTAGGTTATCTAACCTAGGCGCGGAATCGACCACAGGCAAGGGGAGCGGACATGCCGAGGAGCCCGATCCTGAGTGCCTCGCGCATCCGGACCGCCGCGCTGCACATCATCGACCGGGACGGGCTCGACGGCCTGTCGATGCGCAAACTGGCCTCTGAGCTGGGAGTTCAGGCCGCGTCGCTGTACGGGCACGTGAGCACGAAGGACGACCTGCTGCACGAGGTGGCCGCCGGGATCCTGGAGCGGGTCGACGTGTCCGGCTTCGAGGGCGGCGACTGGCGGCACGGCCTGCGCAGCTGCGCCCGTTCCTACCGGGCGGCGCTGGCCGCGCACCCCAACATCGTGCCGTTCCTGGCGTACGGGCCGGCGCACCGCGAGGCGTCGCTGCGGCGGCTGGACGTCGTGCACGGCGGGCTGGTCTCGGCGGGCTGGTCGCGGCGCGAGGCGACGATGATCGCGGCGTCGTTGATGTACCTGGTGTTCGGCGCGGCGCTGAGCTCGTTCTCCAGCGGCTTCTCGGAAGACCAGACCTTCTACCGCGACCGGTACCCGAACCTGGACAAGGCCCACCTCCTGCCCGCCGTGGCCCGCGAGCTGGACCACGACAGCTTCGAGCTGGCGCTGGAGGCGTTCGTCACCGGGTTGGCGGCGCGAGCGCCCGGCTGAGCCCGCGCACCGGACCGGTGTGGGCGATGTGGAGGGTGGTGTTCGTGGTCACGGCCGTGTCGGGCGATCATCGCGCTGGGCACGTGGTTCGTTGTTAGGCTCGCCCGCGTGGCCCAGGCTGTGGAACTGAACGTAGGCGAACGCGTGGTGCGGGTGTCCAACCCGGGCAAGGTCTACTTCCCCGAGCGTGGGATCACCAAGATCCAGGTGGTCGAGTACTACCTGGCGGTCGCGGAGCCGTTGCTGCGCGTGCTGCGCGACCGGCCGACCACCCTGAAGCGTTACGTCGACGGGGTGACCGGGGAGGCGTTCTACCAGAAGCGGTTGCCCAAGGGGGCGCCCGAGTGGGTGGAGACGGCGCGCATCAAGTTCCCCTCCGGGCGACCCGCGGACGAGGTGTGCCCGACCGAGCCCGCGGTGCTCGCGTGGGCGGCGAACCTGGGCACGTTCGACTTCCACCCGTGGCCCGTGCGGCGTGCGGACACCGATCGGCCGGACGAGCTGCGCGTCGACCTCGACCCCCAGCCGGGCACCGACTTCCGGGACGCGGTCGCGGTCGCGATGGTGCTGCGGGAGGTGCTGGAGGAGCTGGGGTTCACCGGGTACCCGAAGACGTCCGGCGGTCGTGGCATCCACGTGGCCGTGCGCATCCGGCCAGAGTGGGACTTCGTGGACGTCCGGCACGCGGTGATCGCGCTGGCACGTGAGGTGGAACGGCGCGTGCCCGACAAGGCGACCACGTCGTGGTGGAAGGAAGAGCGCGGCGAACGGGTCTTCCTCGACTTCAACCAAGCCGCCCGCGACCGCACCATCGCGTCCGCCTGGTCGGTCCGCGGCACGCCTCGCGCCACCGTGTCGACCCCCGTGACGTGGGACCGCCTGTCCACTGTGGACCCGGACGACTTCGACGTCCTCACCGTGCCCGCCTACCTGGCCGAGAACGGCGACCCGCACGCGTCCCTGGACGACGAGGCGTTCGGCATCGAGCGCCTGCTGGAGTGGTACGAGGCCGACGACCGGGGCGAGATGCCCTACCCGCCGGACTACCCGAAGATGCCCGGCGAACCGCCGCGCGTGCAGCCGTCGCGGAAGCGGAACTAGCGCGGGAGTCAGGCCGGTTGCCCGTCCGACCGTCCAGCGCGTGCACGAGGCCGCGTGACGATCTCCGGGTGACGTCGTCAGCGCGCGGTGACGTAGTCGTCGGCGGCGGTGCTGAAGGCGCGGACGCGGGCGGTGGCGTTGTCGGTGCGCCAGAGCAGGCCCCAGTGCACGGGTGGCGCGTCGTGCAGGTGGACGTAGGCGGTGTCGGGGCGGGCGTAGTAGCGGCGGACGTTGGCGCCCACCGGCAGGACGCCGTGCCCGGCGCCGACCAGGGTGAGCAGCTCCTGGAACGTCGCGGCCGACCGCCCGGCCGGAATCGGCAGGCCCGCGGGGGTCGTCGCCGGGGCGTGGTCGGCGCGCAGGGACTCGGGCAGCGTGTCGGGCAGCCGGAGCACCGGAACGGTGGCCAGGTCCTCGACGGAGAGGCGGTCGCGGCACGCGAACGGGTGCCCGATCGGCACGGCGAGGAACCTGGCCTCCGAGACCAGGGCCGGTCCGGTGGTGATGTCCGGTTCGAGCACGGGGAACGTGGTCAGCGCGAGGTCGACGGTGCCGTCCCTCAGCCACGGCATGAGATCGGCCGGTTGCGCCTCCCTGATCTCGACGTCGCAGTCGGGGTGGCGTTGTCGGAACAGCTCGGTGACGCCGACCAGCAGCTGGCCGCCCGCGGCTCCGGTGAAGCACACCCGCAGCGTCCCGGTGAAGCCCCGGCCGGCCTCGATCGCGCGGGCGAGCGCGGCGGCGACCTGGTGCCACGCCGGCCGCAGGTCCTCCTCCAGCCGACGTCCGGCGAGCGAGAGCTCCACGCGGCGGCTGGTCCGGTCGAACAGCGGGACTCCGACGCGCCGTTCGAGCTTGCGGATCGTCTGGCTGACCCGGGCGGTGGACACGTGCAGCCGCTCGGCGGTGCGGCCGAAGTGCAGCTCCTCGGCAAGCGTGAGGAACGCGTCGATCTCGTGTCGTTCGAGCACGCCCGCACCTCCGCATCGTCAACCGTCGCTTCACGATCGTGGCACGACGCGGCGTTGTTCCCGGATCCCGCCGGCCGCAGGGTGGACCTGCCGATCAACCTTCGACAGGAGCACCTGATGCACGTCACCGATGACCGCGCGCTGTCCGCCGGCGATGGCGAGGCGGTGGTGCGGGAGCTGCGGGACCGGGTCGAGGTCCTCGACGCGCTGCACCGCTTCGGCCTCGGGCAGGACCTGAAGGACCGGGCGCTGTTCGCGTCGGCCTTCGCCGCCGACGCCGAGCTGGACTTCCGGCCCGCCGCCGCGAAGTGGGGCGCGCGACCGCCGCTGATGTCCGGGCGGGACGCGATCGTGACCACGGTCCTGGGCATGTTCACCGGACGGGTCGACACCACCCACCAGGTGACCAACGCCCGGATCGCGGTCGACGGGGACACCGCGCGGCTGACCGCGCTGGTCGAGGCGCAGCACCTGCTCGCCGCCGACCACGGCGTGTTCGCGCTGCTGAAGAACCCCTACGACGTGGTCCTCGTGCGGGACGGCGAGCGGTGGGTGATCCGCCGCCTCCGCATCGACAACGCCTGGTTCACCGGGGACCCGACCAGGATCTTCGGCGACTGACGGTCACCTGCCCGGGTGGTGTGCGGCCGACCCGAGGGGGCGGGAGGCGGGTCGGTCGGCCGCCGGAGTGCGCACGTCGGGCGGCCGTGCGGCGAGGACGCGGGAGGACTCGTGGTCCACCCGCCACGGACGGGGGATCGCGTGGCCCGGTGGGCTGGGAGCAGGGTGGCCGCATGAACGCCCGACGCCTCGAAGTCCTGCTGCCCGCCGACGTGCCCGCCCGCGACTACGCGGCCGTCGCCCACGCCATTTGGGGGGTGCTGGACAGGGTCGGCCTCGGCGAGGACGGCTCGCTGAAGACCGACGAGGAGACAGCCGACGAGCAGTCGGGCGAGGACCGGTAATCGTTCGCCCACCCCGCGGGAACGCTCCAGCCTCCCGCCGTGCGTCGCGCGGCAGCGTGACCGCGGGCTCGCGCCCGGGTGGCTGGAGCAGGTACCCGACTTCCTCGACTCCGTCGACCTCGGGCACCCGGAACTCGTGCCGGCGCACACCGAGGTGATGAGCGCCCACCTGCTGGTCGACGAGGGCCGCCTCACCGGCCTGTTCGACTTCGAGCCCGCGATGCGCGCCGCCCGCGAGTACGAGTTCGTCGCCACCGGCGTCTTCCTCACCCGCGGCGAACGCGCGGCCAACAAGGCGCTGCACGACGGCTACGGCCGCACGGTCGACCCGCGCAAGGTGCCGGCCTGCACGCTGCTGCACGTCTACTCGAACGTCGCCCGGTACCTGCGCGAGGTGCCGACCGGCGCGACCACGCTCGACGACCTGGCCGACCACTGGTTCCGGACCTGACCTTCGGCCGACCGGCTGTTTCCGGCAGCGGTTCAGCCGCGATCCGACTGGTCCTCTCGTACCATGGGGGCAACGCCGAAGAGAGGGAGGCAGGCCGATGACGCAGGCGTACGTGGTGCGGTTCGTCGGTGGTCCCCTCGACGGCCGGGTCGACTCGCACGCGAAGCCGCCCGAGTCCCCGAAGCCGACCGTCACCCACGTCCACCTGCACGGCGGCCCGAAGATCGTGCACCACTACGACCTCCAGTACGCCGTCGAGTACGGCTGCGAGTACCGCCTCCGCGTCGAGGACCAGCCCGGCTCTTGACAGAGTCAGTAGCGGCCAACCGTAGACACACGCCTCACCTGCGGTTTACCGTTTGGCTTGCGTGAGAGCGCTCTCACAGAGCTGTGAGTCCCTGCTGGAGGTCCCTGTGCGTTCAATCCGCCCCCACCTGGCGGCCCTCGCGGTCGCCGTGGCCGCGGCTGCCGCGATCCCCCTCGCCCTGCCCGGAACGGCAAGCGCCGTCACGGTCGGCGCAGGCAGCTACGCCACCACCCGCCCGGCGGGCGCGGTCGGCCCGTCCGACTCCAACGGCGCGCCCGTGACGCCGAAGGTCACCGCCCGGATGGCCGGCCGCCCGGTCCCGACCAACGACTGGTGGTCGTCGCTGGCCTTCCAGCGCTATCCGGGCAACCCGTACTCCGAGAACATGTACGCCCACCCGCTGACGTTCCACGCGGCGGCGCAGGGCCTCGGCGTCGGCTACCCGACCAGCCCGAACATCACCCCGGACGGCCGGTTCTACGAGTTCATGCACACCGACGACCTGTTCGTCGGCGTCAGCGGCCTCAACGCGCCGCGCACCCAGGTCGACGGCTGGTCCGACTGGACGGTCAGTCCACTGTGGACCGACGGGACGCGCACCCTGCGCACGACCATCGGCCACGGCTCGCCGTACGTGTACGCGGAGGCCACCGGCGGCGCGGCCAGGGTCGGCTTCAACGGCGCCACCACGATCTGGAGCAACACAGGCACCACCCTCGGCGTCACGATCAACGGCCGCGACTACGCGTTGTTCTCGCCGAGCAACTGGAACGTCGTCGGCACCGCCGAGGCCACCTCGTCGGCCGCCTTCTTCTCGGTGGCCGTGCTGCCGAGCCGCGACGCGCTCTCGCTGTTCCAGCGCTACGCGTTCTCGTTCGTGACCGACACGAAGGTCAACTGGACGTACAACTCGGCGAACGCCCAGCTCACGGCCACCTACACGGCCACGACCACGGCGCGCCAGGGAACCCAGACCGGCACCCTGCAGGCCCTCTACCGGCACCAGTGGCTCAACTCCACCGACACCGTCACCGGCTACCGCTACACCTCGCCGCGCGGTGAGATGCGGCTGCGCGAGGGCTCGTCGTTCACGACCCGCAGCACGTTCAACGGCGTCCTGCCGGCGCTCCCCCTGTCCTCGGCAGCCGACAAGAACCGCCTGCGCGCCGAGATCGACCAGGAGCTCAACGCCGCCGACCCGTGGAAGGGCGCGGGCGACACCTACTGGACCGGCAAGGCGTTGTGGCGCCTGGCGGCGCTGGCCCGGGTGGCCAACCAGATCGGCTACACCGACGGCCGCGACCGGCTGCTCGGCATGGTCCGCGACCGGCTCTCCGACTGGCTCACCGCGTCGTCCGGCGAGGCGGGCAACCACTTCGTCTACGACGCCACGTGGGGCGCGCTGACCGGCTACAAGGCCTCCTACGGCACCGACGCCGAGCTGAACGACCACCACTTCCACGCCGGCTACTACGTGCTGGCCGCCGCCGTCCTGGCGCAGCACGACCCGACCTGGGCCTCCGACTCCCGGTACGGCGGCATGGTCAAGCTGCTGGTCAAGGACGCCAACAACTACGACCGCGGCGAGTCGCGCTTCCCGTTCCTGCGCAACTTCGACGCCTACGCGGGCCACGGCTGGGCGTCCGGCCACGCCGGCTTCGCGCACGGCAACAACGAGGAGTCCTCGTCCGAGGGCATGATGTTCGCCACCGCCGCGGTGCTGTTCGGCCAGGCGACCGGTGACACCGCGCTGCGCGACGCGGGCATCTACCTGCACACCACGCAGGAGAGCACGATCGCCCAGTACTGGTTCGACAAGGACGACACGGTGTTCCCGGCGTCCTTCCAGCACGGCACGGTCGGCATGGTGTGGGGCGCGGGCGCCAGCTACAGCACGTGGTGGACGGCGAACCCGGAGGAGATCCACGGCATCAACATGCTGCCGATCACCGGCGGCTCGCTGTACCACGCGGACTACAAGGCCGACATCCTCCAGAACGTCAACGAGCTGCGCGCCAACAACGGCGGCACCGAGGTCGAGTGGAAGGACGTCATCACCCAGTTCCTCGCGCTCGCCGACCCGGCGCAGGCGCTGGCGAACTACGGCTCCGGCCTGCCGCCGGAGGACGGCGACTCGCGGGCGCACGCCTACCACTGGATCACGTCGCTCAACACCTACGGCACGCCCGACACGTCCGTCACCGCGAACGTGCCGACGCACGCCGTGCTGAGCAAGAACGGCGCCCGCACCTACGTGGCCTACAACCCGGGCACGACGACGGCCACCGTGACGTTCTCCGACGGGCAGACCCTGTCCGTGCCCGCGTCGTCCACCGCGTGGCGCGGGCCGGCCGGCAGCGGCGTCGACTCCGGCTCCGGTGGCGTGAACCCGACGACGACCACCACTACTACGACCACGACGACGACCACCACCACCACGACCACGACCGCTCCGCCCGTGAGCCGGGACGCCTTCGCCACGATCCAGGCCGAGTCCTACGACGAGCACAAGGGCGTGTTCAAGGAGACGACCACCGACAGCGGCGGCGGCCAGAACATCGCCGGCATCGCCAAAGGCGAGTGGGCGCTCTTCCGCGGCGTCGACTTCGGCTCCCGCACCGGGCGGCAGTTCATCGCCCGGGTCGCCAGCGGCGCGGCGGGTGGCGTGAGCGGCCTGGTCGAGGTCCGCGTCGGCAGCCCCACGGCCGCGCCGCTGGGCAGCTTCGCCATCGCCAACACCGGCGGCTGGCAGAGCTGGCGCACCGTGCCCGCCAACATCGCCGGCCTGACCGGCAAGCAGGACGTCTACCTCACCTTCACCAGCGGCCAGCCCGCCGACTTCGTCAACGTCAACTGGATCACGTTCGGCTCCTAGACCTGCCGCCGCATCCCGCTCCACCCGGAGGAGATCGGATGAACGCGAGATTGAGAGGTGTCATCGGCGCCGCGTCCGTCGCGCTGGCACTGGCCCTGATCGGGTCGGTGGTCGCTTACCAGCCGGCGGGCGCGGGCCCCCTGGTGAACCACGACAACCACCCGGCCGCACCGGACGCGCACCAGGCCGCGGCCATCGAACAGCAGGCCGGCATCCAGGCCGCGTCGGAGTTCCGCGCCAACTGCCGCGCGAGCCACCGGTCCGGCAACGACCCGATCATCTACCCCAACCAGACCGGCGTGTCGCACGTGCACGAGTTCTTCGGCAACCGGTCGACCAACGCGTCGTCCACGTACACGTCGCTCAAGGCGGCGGGCACCACGTGCGACCCGCTGGTCGACCTGTCCGCTTACTGGGTGCCCACGCTCTACAAGAACGGGCAGCCGGTCGCGCCGGAGAGCGTCACCGTGTACTACCAGGGCATCCACGACATGCAACGCGCCGTCGCGTACCCGCCGGACCTGCGGTACGTCGTCGGCAACGCCCGGGCGACCAGCCCCGACCAGAACCCGTCCGCGCGGTGGTCGTGCACCACGCAGTCGCCGTCGAGCCGGGACTTCATGAACTGCCCGGCCGGCACCAAGCTGGAGACCTACCTCGACTTCCCGACCTGCTGGAACGGCCGGGACCTGGACAGCGCCAACCACAAGGACCACATCGTGTTCTGGAACGGGTCGTGCCCGTCCACGCACAACGTGGTCCTGCCGAGGCTGGAGTTCCTGATCACCTACCCGGTCAACGGCGGCGGGCTGTCGCTGGGCGGGACGGTGAACGGGGTGAACGTGACCAACGCGCCGGGGTACACCTTCCACGGTGACTTCATCAACGCGTGGGACCAGCCGGAACTGGAACGACGGGTGCGGAACTGCGTCAACGCGGGTCGCATCTGCGGCACGAACGGCAACCCGATCTAGGGGTCGCGCGGGCGGCGGGGGCGTTGTCCTCCGCCGCTCGTCCACTGTGGACTGATGCGCGGGGCGGCCCGTTGGTGGCAGGATCGCCGGATGCAGCCAAGGGACCGCCTGCCGGTCACCCTCGCGGTACTCGTCGTGGTGGCGGTCGCGGTGTCGGCCATCCGGCCCAAGAGCTACGTCACCTGGCTGCTGGAGGTCGCGCCGATCCTCATCGCGCTGCCCCTGCTGGCGTGGACGCGCCGCCGGTTCCCGCTCACGCCGCTCGCGTACTGGCTGATCTTCGGGCACGCGCTGGTGCTCGCGCTCGGCGGCCACTACACCTACGCCGAGGTGCCGTTCGGCGATCTGTGGACCGACCGCAACCACTACGACCGGTTCGCCCATTTCGTGCAGGGTTTCGTGCCCGCGGTGCTGGCGCGGGAGATCTTGTTGCGCCGGACGCCGCTGCGGCCGGGGCGGTGGACGTTCTTCCTCGTGTCGGCCACGTGCCTGGCGGTCAGCGCGGGCTACGAGTTCGTGGAGTGGGCCGGCGCGGTGATCGGGGGTGAGTCGGCGACGGACTTCCTTGGCACGCAAGGTGATGTGTGGGACACGCACTGGGACATGCTCCTCGCGCTCGTGGGATCGGTGGTCGCGCAGGGGGCGCTGGGACGTGCCCACGACCGGCAGCTCGCGGGATTGTCGGTGGGGTAGGGCAAGCTGCACCCGACAGATCTTGTGCAAGTCGTGGAGGTAGGCGATGGCGAAGGCGAAGCAGAGCTCGTTGTCCCCGCAGGACATCGACCACCTGCGTGCGGAGTTGGCCGCGGGCCGACCGCCCGCGGTCTGGTTCACCTCCGCCGCGGTCGGGGTGGAGGCCGGGCGGTCGGCGAAGGTGGTGGCGTTCACCGAACCCGCCGAGGGGGACTTCATCCAGGTGCGGCCGACGGGGGAGAAGGACGAGCTGTCGTTCTCGCCGGCCGAACTGACCGTGGAGAAGCCGGCTCCGCGCAAGCGCACCCCGGCGCCCGCCGCTGAAACCCCGCCGCCGGTGGCGCCGGTGGAGCACATCTACACGCCGGCGCCCGCCCCGCCCAAGCCGAGGCCCGCTCCGGCGCCTGCCGCGCCCGCGGCGCCGGCGGAACGCCGACCGGCCGCGCGCAAGCAGGCGAAGCCGGCGGAGGTGACCGTGACGCTCACGTCGACCGCGGACGGCGAGTGGACGGTCGACGTGCAGTGGGGGTCGAAGCGCACGTTGAAGGCCGCGCCGGTGGCGGCGTCGGCGGTGTCGCAGGCGTCGAAGCTGCTGCCGCCGGAGGTCGACGAGGCGGTCGAGAGCGTGCTCAGCGCGGCCCGCGAACGCCACCTCGCGCGGGTGGAGCAGCTGCGGGCGGAGCTGGAGGCGGCCCAGCGGGCGTTGGACGAGCTGACCGGCTGACCGGGCGGGAGCGGGTGCTGACCTGGCGAGAACACGTATTGCAACGTATTGATGATTGGCGTTCCGCGATCGGGTGAGGGTACTTCCCCTGGCCGGCGGTAGGGGCGGACCGTGGGGTCGAAATACCTTCGGTCGCACGAAGTCCCTCGACGCCGCGGAGGCACAAGATGGTTGTTGAGATCACGACCGCTGAGCACGCTCAAGCCCACAACTGCGGGTGCTCGGGTTGCACGGGCCCCGGCTGCGGGTGCTGCTCCACCTGCTAGTCCATCCCGCGCCTGCCAAGCAGGCCGCAAACCGCAACCACCCGACCCCGGCCCGCCCCAGCGAGCCGGGGTCCGGGCCAACGACCACCACCGACCACCGCCGCCAATCGAGCGCCACCGGTCTTTCGCCCGCCCCACCGCCCGCCGCCGGCCCTTCGCGCCGCCCCGCCGCCGGCGCCGGCCTTTGCGCCGACCCACCGCCAGCTTTCGCGCCGACTACCGGCCGCCGCTGGCCTTTCGCGCGCCGTCCGAACGCCCGCTCGGGTTCGCGGCCCGGATCCACCGGGCCGGGACTTCGCACCCAGGGTTCCGCGCCCGGATCACCTCTGCGGACACGCCATGTCGCGGGGGTCAGGCGCCCTGCCGTCGGGCTCGTGCTGCCGGGCTCGTCGTGCCGTCGGGCTCGTGCTGCCGGGCTCGTCGTGCTGCCGGGCTCGTGCTGCCGGGCTCGTCGTGCCGTCGGGCTCGTGCTGCCGAGTCCGTGCTGCCGAGTCCGTGGCGTCGTCAGGTCCGTGGTGCGTCAGGGCCGTCGTTCGCCGAGAGGGTGTGCGGTGGCCGTCTCGTGGCGGGGTCGCGTTCGGGCTCGGCGGGTGCAGGGCTCGGGGCGGCGGGGCCAGGGTCCGGGGGTTGGCGGCTGGTTGGGCTGGTGTGACGGGTGACGGGCTGACGGGCTGACGGGCTGCCGGGTGCCGGCTGCCAGGTGGTGGGTGCCGGGTGGTGGGCGGTCGGGGGTGGTTTCGGCGGGTCCGCTGGTTTTCAACCGAGGTACGGGAACAGTGTTTCCGTACACTTTCCGGCCAGGTTCACTCGATCGTGTTTGGTTGTCGTGGGCCCTGGCGGGTGGGACGCGGGAGGGTCCGCGGGCAGGGTAGCGGGGTTGCGGTCGGGGTGCCGGGTGACGTGGTGCCGGCCTCACGGTGGGCAGGCGGTGCCGTTGGACGGCACCTTGGCGTCCACCAGGAACTCCTCCGCGGCCTTCGTCGCGCACGCCGACTGGCCGAGTGCGCCATGCCCGCCGCCCTGCCACCCCACCACGACCCCGGCCGGCAGGGCCTGCGCCGCACGCTCCCCGCCCTCACGCGGCGTGACCGGGTCGGACGCCGTGGTCAGCACGAGCACCGGCGGCGCCCCCACGAGCCTCGGCACCTTCACCGCCTGAGGCACCGGGAACGGGCCGCAGGCCAGCAGCTTGCGCGCGAAGTGAGCACCGAACATCGGGTGCTTGGTGCGCCAGTCCTCCGTCAAACCCGCCACCCGCTCCGGCGGCACGCGGGTCGTCGTGTCGTTGCACCCCGTGATGATCCCGGCGTCGATGCGCGGCGGGTCGTCGTCCCGCTCCAGCAGCAGCGGCTCGATGAACGCACCCAGCTTGGCGCCGTCACCACCCTCCGCCGCCACGATCGCGTCAGCCAGCGCGCCCCACCGCGACCGGTCCGCCAAGCCGGCCAGCACGGCCTCCGTGGCGGTCCCCGGCGTGAGGTCGAAATCGCCGCCGCGCAACGGCCGGTCCCGCAGCGAGTCCAGCAAAGCCTTGTACCGATCGGTCGCACCGGCCCCCAACGGGCACCCGCGCACCACGCAGTCCTTCTGGAACGCCGAGAACGTCTCCTCCGCCGCCACCGCCCGCGTCTGCATCACGGCCGTCACGTCCAACGTCGGGTCCGGCGCGCCGTCGAACACCATCCGCCCGATCCGGTCCGGGAACCGCGACGCGTACAGCGTCAGCACCCGCGAACCCTCACCGAGCCCGATCGCGTTCAGGTGCGGCACGCCCAACGCCTCGCGCAGCTGCTCGAGATCGGCCGACGCACGCCACGAGTCCACCGCGGGCAACCGGTTCTCCATGTCGAGCACGCACTCGCGGCTCGCCAACGTGTACGCGTCGACCAGGTCCTCGTTCGACTCCGCCCCCGGATCGGCCTCCACGATCCCGACCCGCGCCGCGTCCGGCACGCACTGCACGGGGTCCGACTCGCCGGTGCCCCGCCGGTCGACACCGATCAGCGTGAACGTGCTCAGCACCGTCGCGGGCAGGCTCGCCGCCAGCCGCGCCGCCTTCAACGTCCCAGGCTCGCCGCCCGCCTCGCCGACCACCACCAAGGGGCTGCCGCCCGTGCCCACGCGCAGCAGGGACATACCCAAGTTGCCCCGCCCGGGACGGCTCGGCACGTCCAGCCGCACGGTGAGCTGCGAGCACTCGTACTCCCACGTGCCGGCCGGCGCGGAATCACCCATCCGGGCACGCGCGGAGTCCGTGCACGACGACCAGGACAGCCCGGGCGTCTCGTAGCTCTCCAGCGGCGGGACCTCGCGGGGACCGGACGGGGTGGTGACGGACGACGGCTCCTCGCCGTCACCGTGCACGGCGATCACCGGCCGGGTCGACGGACCCGCGCTGCACGCGGCCAGCGCGCTCAGAGCCACCAACATCGAAGCGGCGTGACGCCGACGCGGCACAGCGGTCCCCTCGCTCTCTCCCACGGCATTGGACTCCCGGTGGGCTGGTTGCCCCAGAGGTTCGGTGCAGAGCCTCACACAGTCCAGGTGAGACTTCGGTGAGCGGGCTGGGGCAGGATGTCCGCGTGGTCACAGTGCACGTCGAGGGCATCCCCGAACGCAGGCTCCACCGCTCCGGGCCGGTCACGATCGCGGCCAAGGCGTTCGGCGCGATACCTCCGCCCGCGCTGGTGCTGCTGGGCGTGGTCAGCGTGCAGGTCGGCGCCGCCGTGGCCAAGCAGCTGTTCACCCTGGCGGGCGCCGCGGGCACGGTCACGCTGCGGCTCGTGCTGGCCGCCCTCATCCTGCTCGCGGTGTGGCGGCCGTCGCTGCGGCTGGACCACCGGACGTACGCGGTGGTCCTCGGCTACGGGCTGGTGCTCGGCGCCATGAACCTGAGCTTCTACCAGGCGATCAAGCACATCCCGCTGGGCGCGGCGGTCACCATCGAGTTCCTCGGCCCGCTGGCGGTGGCCGTCATCGGGTCGCGGCGCTGGCTGGACGGGGTGTGGGCGCTGCTCGCGGCGACCGGCGTGCTGCTGCTGACCAGGGTCGACGGCGGCCTGTCGCTGCCCGGCGTGCTGTTCGCGGCGGGCGCGGGCGCGTGCTGGGCCGGCTACATCCTGCTGACCGCGGCGCTGGGCAGCCGCACGTCCGACGGCAAGGGCCTGGCGCTGGCGATGGTGGTCGGCGCGGCCGTGGCGCTGCCGTTCGGCGTGGCCGAGGCGGGCACGATGCTGCTCGACCCCGTGGTGCTCGTCGCGGGCGCGGCGGTGGCGCTGCTGTCGTCGGTGGTCCCGTACTCGCTGGAGCTGGAGGCGCTGCGCAAGATCCCGCCGCGCGTGTTCGGCATCCTGATGAGCCTGGAGCCGGCCGTCGCGGCGGTGGCCGGGTTGGTCCTGCTGCACGAGGCGCTGCGCCCCGCGCAGTGGGTCGCGGTGTTCTGCGTGGTGCTGGCGTCGATCGGCGCCACCCGGACCGGCAGACCGGAGGTGTGAGGAGTGGTCCGGAGCAAGGCCGGGACGGTCGAGGAGTACCTCGCGGAGCTGCCGGAGGACCGGCGCTCCACGGTGTCGGCGGTGCGGGACGTGATCCTGGCGAACCTGCCGGCCGGGTACGTCGAGGGCGTGCAGTGGGGGATGATCACCTACTCGGTGCCGCTGGAGGTGTCCGGCAAGACCTACAACGGGCAGCCGCTCGGGTACGTGTCCCTCGCGTCGCAGAAGAACCACGTCTCGCTGTACCTGATGGGCGTGTACGGCGAGCGCGAGCAGGAGTTCCGGGCCGAGTTCGAGGCGACCGGGCGGAAGCTCGACATGGGCAAGAGCTGCGTGCGCTTCAAGCGGCTCGACGACCTGCCGCTGGACCTCATCGGACGTGAGGTCGCACGGCAGGGCGTGGACGACTTCGTGGCGAAGGTGCGCGCGGCCCGCAGCTGAGGTTCAGTGCTGAGGCTTGGCCGGCGGGTCGGGCGGCGGCTCCTCCACGCTGAGCCGCCCGTCGATCAGCTCGCCGCCGCGCTCCTCGAAGATCGTCGCGTAGGTCGCCGAGTACTTGCGGTAGACGGCCAGCAGCTCGCCCTCGACCGTGGCGGCCACGTCGGCGCGGAACTCGTCGCGCAGCCGGCGCATGGTGTTCACGGCGCTGCGGCGGTTCAGGCTGTGCAGGTAGGGCCGGAACGTCACGTTCAGCCCGCCCACCACCGCCGCCATGAGCAGCAGCACCTTGCCCAGCGGCGTTTCCGACGAGGTGAAGCCCACCGCCAGCACGGCGGGCACGAAGATCAGCACCACGGTGTAGAACAGCCCGGTCGTCCGGTGCACGACCCGCCACGCCGACAGCCGCCGGCAGTCGTGCTGCATGCGATCGTCCAACTCCCGGATGAGCACGTTCACGTCAGCTACCTCGGCCACAGCCGACCACGGTACTCACCCGAGCGGTCACGCGGGGCGAACTTCGCCTCGCAGCACCGATTCCACGTCGTAGCGCGCGGGCTGCTCGAGCTGGTCGTAGCCGCACGACGCCGGGTCGCGGTCGGGCCGCCAGCGGCGGAACTGGCCGTTGTGCCGCAGCCGGGCGGGCGCGCCGCCCTCGGTCTGCGAGTACGCGATCTCCAGCACCCGCTCGGGCCGCAACGGCACCCAGTCGGCGTGCTTGCCCCGCCACCGGTTGATCTCGCCGGGCAGCCGGCGGCCGTCCGGCTCCACCAGCCACGGGTGCTCGTCGGTCGTGATGAGGTCCTTGAACTCCTCGGCCAACGCCCGCCGCTCGGCCGCCTTGAACGAGCCGACGACGCCGACGTGGTGCAGGACGCCCGCGTCGTCGTGCAGGCCGAGCAGCAGCGAACCGACCGCCGTGCCCGGCTCGGTGTCCTTGTGCCAGCGCAGCCCGGCCACCACGCACTCGGCGGTGCGGGCGTGCTTGACCTTGATCATGGTGCGCTTGCCCGGCGTGTACTCGCCGGCGGCGGGCTTGCCGATGACGCCGTCCAGGCCCGCGCCCTCGAACAGCTCGAACCACTGCGCGGCCAGGTCGCCGTCGGTGGTCGCGGGCGTGAGGTAGAGGCCGTCGCCGGGCGTGATCAGCCCCTCCAGCGCGGACCGGCGCTCCGTGCACGGCCGCTCCAGCAGCAGCTCGTCGCCCAGGGCCAGCAGGTCGAACGCCACGAAGCTCGCCGGCGTCCGCTCCGCCAGCAGCCGCACGCGGCTCTCCGCCGGGTGGATCCGCTCGGACAGCGCGTCGAAGTCCAGCTTGTCGTCCTTGGCCACGACGAGCTCGCCGTCGACGACGATCCGCGGCGGCAGCGTGCGCCGCAGCGCGGCCTCCGCCTCCGGGAAGTACCGGTTGAGCGGCTTGCCGCTGCGGGACTGGAGGAACACCTCGTCGCCGTCGCGGAACACCAGGCAGCGGTAGCCGTCCCACTTGGGCTCGAACACGAGGTCCGAGCCGGTCGGGATCTCGTCCACCGAGGTGGCCAGCATCGGCTGCACGGGAGGGGTCAACGGGAGCGCCACGCGGCCATCCTGCCGGGTGACCGGGCCCGGCGCACGCGTTGGCGCTGCCTCTTCGCCAGATCGAGGCGCACCGCGGTCGGGAGGACCTCGACGCCGAGCGCGGCGCGGGCCCGCGACAGCACCCGACCGTCCAACTCCCGCCACACCCGGCGCACGTCCGCGCCGTGCCGCAGCGTCAACCGCAGCCGCAACGCGCGCCCGCCCACCACGGCCACCTTCGCGCCGGCCACGCCGTGCACCTGCTCGGCGTCCCCGCGCACCGCCGCCGCCAGCGCCTTGGCGGTGACGACCACGTCGTCCAGGAGCAGGTCGGGGTGCCGTTCGGGGCGGACCGCGCGCCACGCCCACCACAGCCCGAGCACCACCGCGAGCAGGCCGAGCGCGATCAGCCCGAGCCGGACGGGCAGCAGGTGCCGCCGGGCCCAGTCGAGCACCAAGGGGTCCAGCACCGGCCGGTCGACGGCGAAGCGGTGCAGCACGACGGCGGCGCCGCCGACCAGCAGGGCGAGCACGCCGAGCACGGCGGCCAGCACGCGTTCGGCGCGGTTCGAGCGGTTCACGGTCGGTCCTTCGGCGAGATGACGATGACCGACACCTTCGGCCGCACGGGCATCGGCAGGTCGTCCACCGCGGCCCGGGCCACCTCCAGCAGCCGCGGCCGCAACGACGCCTCGTCGTGCAGGCGGCTGGTCGCGCGGACCCGCACCTTGCGCCGCGACGCGGTGACCGACACGTCCACCACCCCGTCCTCCGCCCGCACCCGGTGCCCGACCACGCGGGCCAGCGACGCGGGCGTGGTCACCACCCGCACGCCGTCGGCCGGGTCGTCCAGCGGCACCTGCGACACCCCCGCCCGTGACGCCACGACCAGCAGGAACAGCCCTCCGGCGGCCACGCACGCGCCGGTCACGAGCACCGGTCGGTCCACCCAGGACCAGTCCGGCCACGTCGGCCACCCGTGCCCGGACCAGTGCCGGGCGACCGCGACGACCAGCAGCGCGCCGGCCGCCGCCAGCGCCGACCCGAGCAACGGCGACAGCACCCGCAGCAGGACCCGCACCTACACCACCCGCGGCCGGGTCTCGGCGCGCAGCGCGGACACCGTCAGCGCCACCGAGCGGACCCGGTAGCCGGTGATCCGCTCGACCTCCTCGGTGACGCGCCGCCGCACGTCCGCGGCGGCCGTGCGCACGGGCGCCGGGTAGCGCAACGCCAGCTTCACCGCGAGGTCCAGGTCACCCTCCACCTCGTCGACCTTCACCACCGCGCTCGGCTCGGCGCCGGGCACGAGCCGGACGGCGTGCGCCGCGACCTTCCGCACCACGGTCGGGTGAATCTCGAGCGAGCCCTCCGCGTCGGTCACTTGTCGCGGCCCCGGCCGAGCAGGTCGCCGAGGTCGAGCTCGCCGTCGAGGACCCGGCCCACGACCAGGCCGATCACCCCGACCGCCAGGGTCACCAGGAAGGCGGTGAAACCGCTGGTCGCGGCCAGCCCGAGGACCAGGCCCGCGAGCAGACCCGTCTGCGTCGCGCTCATCAGCTCTCCCACTCCAGATCGGCCACGACGACGTCCACGGGCGCGGCGCCCGCCACCCGCGTCACCCGCGCCCGCAGCTCCGGCACCACCTCGCCGATCGGCCGGTCGGTCCGCAGCACCACCGCCACCTCGACCCGCGCGCCGACCCGGACGCCGAGCACGCGCCGTCCCGGCAGGTAGGAGGCGAACGCGCCGTCCAGCCGCGCCACCTCCGGGTGGGCCAGCACCGCCGCCTCGACGTCCTCCGCCACGTCCGTCACTCGACCCGGGACCCCGTGGTCGGCGTGGTCTCCTCGTCCTCCTCGGGCAGGTGGATGTCGTTGACCGCGATGTTGACCTCGATGACCTCGAGCCCGGTCATCCGCTCGACCTGGCCGATCACGTTGCGCCGCACCGCCCGCGCGAGGTCGACGATGCTCACGCCGTACTCGACGATGATGTCCAGGTCGACCGCGGCCTGCTTCTCGCCCACCTCGACGGCCACGCCGGCGGTGTTCACGGTGCCCGCGCCCGGGATGCGCTCGCGCAACGCGCCGAACGCCCGCGACACCCCGCCGCCGACGGCGTGCACGCCGGAGATCTCCCGGGCCGCGATGCCCGCGACCTTCTGCACGACCGACGACGCGATCGTGGTCCTGCCCTGCTCGGTGTCGTCGGCCGCACGCGGCGCGGTGCCGGTCTCCGGCTTGACGGCGGTGCTCTGGGCCACGGCGGTCCCTCCGAATCGGTGCGTGCACGTTCGGGAGCGGACCGTATCCGGATCAGGGCGTGGACGGGCCGGACGTCACCGGATCAGGCGTCACCTTGCGGTACCGCAGGAGGAGGGCGCTGTCGTGGTGCAGCACCGACGCCAGCTCCAGCGACCGGGGCGCCGGCGGCAGCGGACCGTTCGAGATCCGACCCGCGTCACCTCCCGCGAGCAGCGGGGAGAACGTCACGCACAGCACGTCGACCAGGTCCGCGTCGATCAACGCGCCGAACACCTTCGGCCCGCCCTCGCAGTCGACCCGGTGCAGGCCGCGCTCGCGCAGGGCCGCCAGCGCCAGGTCCATGGCCACGGTCTCCTCGCCGGCGACGACCACGTCGGCGCCCGCCGCGGCCAGCGCGTCACGCCGCTCCCGGGGCGCGGCCCGCGTGGTCAGGATGATCGGCGGCACGGTCGTGCTGGTCAGCAGCGTGGACGTCGGCTCGATCGAGCACCGCCCCGTCACCACGGCGACCGGCGGCACGGGCGCGAGGCCCAGCCTGGCCCGCCGGGACGCGCGCACCTCGCCCGCCTTGACCCCGTGGTAGCCCTCGACCAGGGCCGTGCCCGCGCCGACGAGCACCACGTCGCACAGGTCGCGGCCCAGCATGAAGACCTTTCGGTCGGCGTCGTTGCCCAGCCCCTCGGACCGCCCGGCCACCGACACCGCACCGTCCACGCTGGACACGAAGTTCACCTGCACCCACGGCCGGTCGAGCCCGTCGGGGTAGTCGTAGAGCCGTTCGAGCTCGTCGTCGGTGATCTCGCCGTCACGTGGTGGCCACAACATCCGCACCGCCACATCCCAGCACGCCGTTACGATCCGGTCATGTCCGCCCCGCCGCGCCTGTCCGACCGCACCCCGCACGTCGCCGCGGACGAGCTGGTGGACGCGATGGTCCCGCCGCCCCGCTTCGACGCGGTCCGCTTCGCCACCTACCTGCCCAACCCGGACGAGCCGAGCCAGGCCGCGGCGGTGCGGGCCGGCCGTGAGTTCGCCGAACGCGTGTCCGAGGGCGGCGGCCGGGGCGTGTTCGGCCGGCTGTTCAAGCGGTCGGGCGCCGAGGACGCCAAGCCCGGGCTCTACCTCGACGGCGGGTTCGGCGTCGGCAAGACCCACCTGCTGGCCTCGGTCTGGCACGCCGTGCCCGGTCCCAAGGCCTACGGCACGTTCGTCGAGCTGACCAACCTGGTCGGCGCGCTGGGCTTCGGCGAGACCGTCCGCCGGCTGTCCGCACACAAGCTGCTCGCGATCGACGAGTTCGAGCTGGACGACCCGGGCGACACGATGCTGGTCACCCGCCTGATCAAGGAGCTGACCGCGGCGGGCGTGTCGGTCGCGGCCACGTCGAACACGCTGCCGGACAAGCTGGGGGAGGGCCGGTTCGCCGCCGCCGACTTCCTGCGCGAGATCCAGTCGATGTCGGCGAAGTTCACCGTGGTCAGGGTCGACGGCCCCGACTACCGCCACCGCGGCCTGCCCGACGCGCCGCCGCCGATGGCCGACGAGGACCTCGTGGCCAAGGCCGTGAGCACGCCCGGCAGCACGTTGGACGACTTCGCCGACCTGTGCGCCGCGCTGGCCCGGATCCACCCGTCGAGCTACGGCCGGCTGGTGGACGGGGTGACCGCGGTGCACCTGCGCCACGTCCGGCCCGCGCCCGACCAGGCGGTGGCGCTGAGGCTCGTGGCGCTCGGCGACCGCCTCTACGACCGGGACATCCCGGTGGCGGTGTCCGGCGAGCCGCTCTCGGAGCTCTTCACCGCCGAAATGCTGCGCGGCGGCTACCGCAAGAAGTACCTGCGGGCGGTATCGCGGCTTGTAGCCCTGTCGCGCTGATCTTGCCTGCTCAGGCCCCCGTTCGGGGTGGTTTTGCGGGTGGGGCGCCGGGTATCCCTCGGCCGTGATGAGCGAAGCGGAACGCCGCACCCTCAGTGAGATCGAGAGCAGACTCGCGGACGAGGAGCCGGGCCTGGCCTCGGCGCTCGTCGCCGGCAAACCCCGGCACCCCGTGCTCAGCTACGCCCTCGTGGCCACGTTCGGTGGTCTGGGTGTGCTGCTGCTGTTCCTCGGGGCGTTCGGCCCCGCCCTGGCGTCGCTGGGGTTCGGCGCGCTGCTGATGCTGATGCGCGGCTACACCTGGCGGTGAGCCGGGACCGCCCCGCGGTCCCGCACGAGCGGGCCGGCGCCCACCAGCTCATCGCGCAGTCGCGCCGCGCCCGATCACGCCCGTCGACCGACCCCGGTGGTCGGGGAGGTGCGTCACACTTCGCGGATCCGGCCTAATCCGCTGGCCCTCCGCGGTGGCCATGGCCGACCATGCGCGGGTGGGATACCTGGACGCGAACGGCCTCGCCTTCCGCCTGCCCGACGGCCGCGAGCTGTTCCGCGACGTGTCGTTCAAGGTCGGCACGAACAGCGTGGTCGCCCTGGTCGGCGCGAACGGCGTCGGCAAGACGACCCTGCTGAGGATTCTGTCGAACGAGCTGACGCCCACCGCGGGCAGCGTCCGCGTGCAGGGCGGCCTCGGCGTGATGCCGCAGTTCGTCGGCTCGGTCCGGGACGGAAGCACCGTCCGCGACCTGCTGCTGGCCGCGTCGCCCGCGTCGCTGCGCGCCGCCGCGAAGGCGCTCGACGAGGTCGAGCTCCAGCTCATGGAGACCGACGACGAGCCGACCCAGATGCGCTACGCCGACGCGATCACCGCGTGGGGCGAGGTCGGCGGCTACGACGCCGAGGTGCTGTGGGACACCGTCACGGTCGCCGCGCTCGGCGTGCCATTCGACCGGGCCCGGTTCCGCGAGGTCCGCACGCTGTCCGGCGGCGAGCAGAAGCGGCTGGTGCTCGAAGCGCTGCTGCGCGGCCCGGAGCAGGTGCTGCTGCTCGACGAGCCGGACAACTACCTCGACGTGCCCGGCAAGCGCTGGCTGGAGGACCGGCTGCGCGAGACCGGCAAGGCCGTGCTGCTGGTCAGCCACGACCGGGAGCTGCTCGACGTCGCCGCGACGCACGTCGTGACGGTGGAGGCGCACTCGGCGTGGACGCACGCGGGCTCGTTCGGCACCTGGCACGGCGCCCGCGCGGCCCGCATCGACCGGCTCGCCGAGCTGCACCGGCGGTGGGACGAGGAGCACGACCACCTCAAGGAGCTCGTCCGCACGCTCCAGATCCAGGCCAGGATCAGCGAGGTGATGGCGGCGAAGTACCGGGTCATGCGGGCCAAGCTGGAGAAGTTCGAGGAGGCGGGTCCGCCGCCGGAGCTGCCGACGGACGAGAAGGTGACGCCCCGCCTGCGCGGCGGCCGCACCGGCGTGCGCGCCATCACCGTGGAGGACCTCGAGCTGACCGGGTTGATGAAGCCGTTCAGCACGGAGGTCTTCTTCTCCGACCGCGTGGCCGTGCTCGGCTCGAACGGGTCGGGCAAGAGCCACTTCCTGCGGCTGCTCGGTGGCGGCGACGTCGCGCACACGGGTGTGTGCCGCCTCGGGGCGCGGGTGGTGCCGGGCCTGTTCGCGCAGACCCACCAGCACCCGGAGTGGATCGGCCGCACGCTGGTCGACGTCCTGTGGCACGGCGAGGGCGGCCGCAAGGGGCTCGACCGGGGCGCGGCGATGGCCGTGCTGAGCCGCTACGGCCTCGGCAAGCAGGGCGACCAGCGGTTCGAGACGCTCTCCGGCGGCCAGCAGGCGCGGTTCCAGGTGTTGTTGCTGGAGCTGTCCGGCGCCACGCTGCTGCTGCTGGACGAGCCGACCGACAACCTCGACCTGAACTCGGCCGAGGCGTTGCAGAACGCCCTGGAAGGCTTCACCGGCACGGTCGTCGCGGTCACGCACGACCGCTGGTTCGCCCGCGGTTTCGACCGGTTCCTGCTGTTCCGGTCCGACGGCGAGGTCGTCGAGGTGGACGAGCCGGTGTGGGACGAGACGCGGGTCAAGCGCGCCCGGTAGCGCGATCCGGGCTGCCTGGGCGGTGCGGCCGGGTCTGGCAGCTTTCCGACGCATCGCCGGCGGACCACCACGCGAGGGCGCGTCGGTCGTTCGCGTCCTCATTTGCCGGGGATCACGCTTTTCGATCGTCGGGAAATCAGGGCGCGAACGACCGACTTCCAGGCGACCGAGCCCGCGACGCCGGAGGCGGCGCACTCCAACACAGGTGCTCGGCGTCGTCGTCGGGCTCGTCGTGCTGGTCCTGGTGGTGGCGGTCGCCCGGCACCGCGCCCGTCCGCCGAAGACGCTGCCGCTGGCCGTCGGCGTGCTGGTCGGCGTGGGTCTGCAAGGCCTGATCGGCGGCCTCAGCGTGCGCCGCGCCCTCGCGCCCGAGATCGTCGCGGTCCACTTCCTGGTCAGCATGGTGCTGGTCGCCGCGCTCGTCGTGCTGGTCGACCGGCTCGGCAGGCCCGACGCGGTGCCGACCGCGCCGGCCGACTTCCGGCTCCGGTACGGCATGAGGGCGATGCCCGTGGCGCTGACCGCCGTGGTCGTGCTGGGCGTCCTGGTCACCGGCAGCGGTCCGCACGGCGGTGACGAGGACGCGCGCCGGTTCGGCTACGACCTCGCCGAGGTGGCCGCGTGGCACGCGGTGGCGGTCGTGGTGCTGGTCGGCCTCCAGCTCGGTGCGGCGATCGTGCTGCGCACCGCGGCCGCGTTCGCCGCGCTCGCGCTGTCGGTCGTCCAAGGCGTGATCGGCTCGGTGCAGGAGGCGTTGGCGCTGCCGGCGCCGTTGGTGGCGGCGCACGTGGTCACCGGCGCGCTGGTCGTCGCGGCCACCACGCACCTGGTCGTGCGGACGTTCCGGGGCTAGCGGGCGCTCGGCTCCGGCGTGCGGGTCGACGCGTCCTCGGACTCCGTCGGCTCGACGCCCCGCTCGACCAGGTGACCGGTCTCGAACTCGCGTTCCAGCACCCACAGCCCCTCTTCACGCCGCCACGACGTCAGCGAGGCGTTGGGCACGACGGTGTTGCGCGCGAACGCGGCGAGGTCGGGTTCGGGCAGGCACTCCAGCAGGTAGCGCAGCAGGAACGCCTGCAGCTCGTGCCCGAACAGCAGCACGCGCCGCCCGTCGAGGTCGCGCAGCAGCGACCGCAGCCGCAGCGCCACGTCCGCCCACGACTCACCGCCCGGCGGCCGGTAGTAGAACTTGCCGAGCCGCCGCTCGCGCGCCCGTTCCTCCGGGTACCGCGCCGCCACGCCGTGGCTGGTCAGCAGGTCCAGCACGCCCAGCTCGCGGTCGCGCAGCCGTTCGTCGACCCGTGACCGCGGTCGCCCGCTCACGGTGAGCCGCGCGGTGTCGATGGCCCGCCGGTACGGCGAGCAGACCACCAGGTCCGGCCACTCCTCGCGCGGCAGGGCGGCGAACCACCGGCCCAGCGCCCGGCCCTGCCGCTCGCCCTGGTCCGACAGCGGCACGTCCGCGTCGCGATCGAGGAGGTCCACGACCTCGTGACCGGCCGACTCCGCGGCCTCGCTCGCCACGTTGCCGGTGCTCTCGCCGTGCCTGATCAGCCCGATCCAGTCCACCCCAAGGGAGTCCACCTGAGCCAACCTAGCGCTCCGTCGCCGCCTCGGCACTCCCTGGCGTCGACCCGGGCGCGGCTGGACTCCGCGCGTGGACGTGGAGGTGGCCCGGCAGGTCATCCGCGGTCGGCGGGCAGCCGGCCGGACCTGACCGCCGCGACCAGCTCCTCGTGGTCGGCGCACGTCCGGTCGGCGTAGTCCAGCGCGTACCTGGCGATCGCCTCGTCCAGCTCCTCGCCGCCCGCGCAGTACCCCGCCAGCAGCCGCGGGTCGACCGACCGGCTGTGCGCGCGGGCCAGCAGCGCGCCCGCGAGCCGGCCGTAGTCGTCCAGGTCGTCCCGCTTCAACGTGGTCGCGTCGATCTCGCCCTTGCGGTTGCGGAACTGCCGGACGATGTAGTCCCGGCCCTCGATCGTGGTCCAGCCGAGCAGGATGTCGGTCTCCGCCTGCACGAGCCGCGCGCCGTGCACGATCCGCTTGCCCTCGTGCTTGACCGGCGGCGCGCCCAGGAACGGCGCCAGCGCCGACGGTCGCGCCTCCTTCGCCTGCAGCACGAGCGCCTCGTCGCCGTTGCCGTGCAACAGGACCAGGTAGTTGCGCAGGCCCACGCTGCCGGTGCCGACGACGCGGAACGCCACGTCCGACACGCTGTAGCGCATGATCAGCTCGTACCGGGACTCGCGCAGCGTGTCCACATAGGACGGCAGGGCGTCCACGACGGACCGCGCCACCTCGTCGGAGATCCGGGACAGCACGGGCGGGTCCGGCACGAACCGGATGTGCTCGCCCTCGCGCCGGGTCCACTTGGCCGCCACCCGGGCGCTGGTGTTCTTGCGCGCCTTGGACGCGGCCTTGGTGAAGTCGTCCAGCAGGTCGTCGGCCTTCGTCTTGGACAACGCCGACTCGTCGCCCAGCGCGTTCCACGACTCCATGAACGGGATCTCGGCCAGGTGCCGCGCCGCACCGCGGTAGGCGCGCACGGCGTCGGACGCCGCGTCCCGGCAGCCCTTCTCCGACACGCCGCCCTCCCGGCCCGCCAGCACCAGCGAGGTCGCCAGCCGCTTCAGGTCCCACTCCCACGGGCCGGGCAGCGTCTCGTCGAAGTCGTTGATGTCCATCACGATCCGGCCTTCGGGCGTGCCGTAGAGGCCGAAGTTGGCCGCGTGCGCGTCACCGCACAGCTGGGCGTCCAGCCCGCTGCGCGCGCCCACGGCCAAGTCGCCCGCCATCAGCCCGGCGCTGCCCCGGAAGAACGCGAACGGCGAGACGAGCATCCGGCCGATCCGCAGCGGCACGAGGTCCGGCAGGCGGCCCTCGTTCGACGCGTCCACGAACTCGACCACCGACGGCCGGTCCGGCGCGAGCCGCAGCTCGCGGTGCGCCCGGTGGCTCACCGCCGCCCGCAGCTCGCGGCCGCGCGCCAGGACCTCTTCCGGTTCGACCCACTGCCCCAGCGCGACGGCCGCCTCGGCCCGCTTGCGTTCACCCATGCGGGTAAGGATGCGTCACGCCACGACGGGATACGTGTGCCGCGACACGTCTGTGACCTGCGGTAACGGTCCGTGGTCGGTCCGTGTGGAACGGAAGCGGGTCAATCGGACACAGTGCCCAAAACCTCGGCGACGGCGTCGACGCCCCGGTCCAGCTCCGCGCGCGTGATGACGAGCGGGGGAGCGACGCGCAGGGTCGTGTCCTGCGTCTCCTTGCACAGCACGCCCAGCCGGGCCAGCGCCTCCGACGCCGCACGGCCGCGCGGTCCGCCGGGCGCGATCTCGACGCCCGCCCACAGCCCGCGCCCGCGCACCTCGGCCACCCCGCGCCCGACCAGCTCGCCCAGCCGCGCGTGCAGGTGGGCGCCCAGCTCGCGGGACCGCTGCTGGAACTCGCCGGTCGCCAGCAGCCGCACCACGGCCCGCCCGACCGCGCACGCCAGCGGGTTGCCGCCGAACGTCGACCCGTGCTCACCGGGCCGCAGCACGCCGAGCACCGCGCGGCTGCCGACCACCGCCGACACCGGCATGATGCCGCCGCCCAGCGCCTTGCCCAGCGTGTAGAGGTCGGCGCGCACGCCCTCGTGGTCCAGCGCGAGCAGCTCGCCGGTGCGGCCCAGGCCGGACTGGATCTCGTCCGCGATCATCAGCACGTGGTGCTCGTCGCACAGCGCCCGCACGCCCGCCAGGTAGCCCGCCGGCGGCACGACCACGCCCGCCTCGCCCTGGATCGGCTCCAGCAGCACCGCCGCCGTCCGCTCGGTGATCGCGTCGCGCAACGCCTCCAGCGAGCCGTACTCGACGACCTTGAAGCCCGGCGTGAACGGCCCGAAGTCCTCCCGCGCGGTGTCGTCGGTGGAGAACGAGACGATCGTGGTGGTCCGGCCGTGGAAGTTCGACCCGGCGACCACGATCTCGGCCGTGCCGGCCGGCACGCCCTTCACCCGGTACGCCCACTTGCGGGCGACCTTGATCGCCGACTCGACGGCCTCCGCGCCGGAGTTCATCGCCAGCACCATCTCGGTGCCGGTCAGCTCGGCCAGCTCGCGGCAGAACGGGCCGAACTGGTCGTGGTGGAACGCGCGGCTGGTCAGCGTGACCCGGCCGAGCTGCTCGACCGCGGCGGCGACCAGGTCGGGGTGGCGGTGGCCGAAGTTCAGCGACGAGTAGCCGGACAGGAAGTCCAGGTAGCGGCGTCCGTCGACGTCGGTGACCCACGCGCCTTCGCCGTGCGAGATGACGACCGGCAGCGGGTGGTAGTTGTGCGTGCTCCATTCCTCGTCGAGCGAGATGAAGTGCTGGGAGCTCAGAGCTGCGGCCATGGCGGTCATGTCACCAACACTAAGGGGCCTGCGCCAGCGAATTCATCCGTCAGGCGTTGCGCATCCGTCATGTTCGTTGCGCAATCGGACGTTTTGTCGGCGATTCGTTGTGCGATCGGCAAGCCCAAGATCGGCGGGTTACCCTCCGACGATGGCCGACAAGTCCGCGCAGGTCCAGTCGATATCAGACGCCTTCCGGGTGGACCCGGAAGCCTTCGACCTCGCCAAGGTCGACCCGGCCGCGACGCCGGTCGGGCCGCGGTCGAAGACGGAGGCCGCCGCGGACATGGCGGTGATCGGCCGCGAGCTGGACCGGCTCCAGGAGGCGCTGTACGCGGAGGGCACGGGCGGGGGCAGCCGGCGGGTGCTGCTGGTGCTCCAGGGCATGGACACCTCCGGCAAGGGCGGCACGATCCGGCACGTCGCGGGCCTGGTCAACCCGCAGGGCCTGCACATCGCGTCGTTCAAGAAGCCGACCCGGACCGAGTTGCGGCACGACTTCCTGTGGCGCATCCGCCGCCAGGTGCCGCAGCCGGGCTACATCGGCGTGTTCGACCGCTCGCACTACGAGGACGTGCTGGTCGCACGGGTGGACAACCTCGTGCCGTCGACCGAGTGGCGGCGCCGGTACCGGCAGATCAACGCGTTCGAGGCGGAGCTGGCGGAGCAGGGCGTGACCGCGGTCAAGTGCTTCCTGCACATCTCGCCGGAACGGCAGCGCGAACGGCTCATCGCCCGGCTGGAGGACCCGCTCAAGCGCTGGAAGTACAACCCGGGCGACCTGGAGGTGCGGGCCAAGTTCTCCCGCTACCAGTTAGCCTACTCCGACGCGCTGGTCAAGTGCTCGACGAAGGTCGCGCCCTGGCACGTCGTGCCGTCGGACCGCAAGTGGTACCGGAACTGGGTGGTGGCGCGGCTGCTGCTGGAGGCGCTGCGCGGCCTGGCGCCCGCCTACCCGGAACCCTCGTACGATCCGGCCGTCGAGTTGGCACGGCTCCGGGAAGCCGACCCGCTGCGCTAGTCGCGATCTTCGGCGCGCCTCTTGCTCGTGCCCAGTGGTCCAGGCCACTGTGGGAGCCGCCGCGGGCGGTCGAGCGGAGGTTCGGTGTGGTTCTGGACAGGCGGCGGTTCCTGGGGGCCGTTGGCGTGGGAACGGGGTTGCTGATGACCGAGGGTGTCGCGCGAGCGGACGAGTCCGGGGCACGGGAGGAGGTCCGCGCCTACCTGGGCACCTACACGTCCTGGGCGGGCGGTGGCACGGGCCTCGGGCTCGGTGCGTACGACCCGGCGACGGGCAGGCTGCGCGTCACCGGCGTGGTGCCGGACGTGCCGAACCCGTCGTTCGTGATCGACGCGGGCCGGTGGGTGTACGCGGTCAACGAGAAGTCCGACGGGGAGGTGACCGCGCTGGCGGTCGGCCCGGACGGCGTGCCGAAGGTGATCGGCAGCCGGAGCACCGGCGGCGCGGACCCGTGCCACCTGGCGCTGCACCGGGGCTTCCTGCTGTCGGCCAACTACAGCTCGGGCAGCGTGGCCGTGCACCCCGTGCTGCCCGGGGGCGGGTTGGGCGAGCGCACGGACCTGGTCGTGCACACCGGCGCGGGACCGGACCCGGACCGGCAGGACGGGCCGCACGCCCACCAGGTGCTGGCCGACCCGAAGGGCGAGTTCGTGCTGGCGGTCGACCTGGGCACCGACTCGGTCTACAGCTACCGCCTCAGCGGTGACGGCAAGCTGACCCCGGCCGCCACCGCGCGCGTGCACGCCGGCGCGGGGCCGCGGCACCTGGCGTTCCACCCGTCGGGCAAGCACGCCTACATCGCCAACGAGCTCGACTCCACGATCGTGGTGGCGGGCTACGACCGGGGCGTGCTCACGCCGGGCCAGAAGGTGAGCACGCTGCCGGCCGGCGCGCCGACCACGCCGCGCAACTACCCGGCGGAGATCGTGGTGTCGGCGGACGGGCGGTTCGCCTACCTGTCCAACCGGGGTCACGACAGCGTGGCCGTGTTCGCGGTGGAACGCGGCGGCGCGGCGCTGCGGCTGGTCGAGGCGACGCCGGTGGGCGGGAAGTTCCCCCGGCACATCGCGCTCGACGCGTCCGGCCGGTTCCTGCTGGCGGCCAACCAGAACTCCGACACGATCACCACGTTCGAGGTGGACCGGAGCACCGGGAAGCTGCGGCTGACGAGCACGTCCGCCGCGCCGATCCCGGTCTGCGTCGCCCTGACGAGGTAACTCCCGACGGGTTAACTTCCGCCGGCGGGACTGTCCACAGTGGTAGGCACCGGTGCATGAAGATGCTCGCGATCGCGCTGCTGATGGCCATCACACCCGCACCGGTCGCGCCGGAGCTCGTCGCGTTGGGTGACTCCTACGCGGCGGGCCTCGGCGCGGGCGGCGAGGCGTCCGACGACTGCCGGCGGAGCCCGCACGCGTACCCGAGCCTGTGGGCGAAGCGCAACGGCGCGTCACTGGTGTTCGTCGCGTGCGCGGGCGCCAAGACGGACCAGGTGGCCGGGCAGGCGGAGCGGATCACGCCGAGCGCCACGCTCGTCACCATCACCGCGGGCGGCAACGACGCCGGGTTCGGCGACGTCATGACGACGTGCACCCTGGGCAACGACGAGGAGTGCGTGCAGCGGGTCGACGTGGCCGAGGCGTTCATCCGGGGCGAGCTGCCCGGCCGGTTGGACTCGCTGTACGGCGTGGTGGCCGACCGGAGGTCCGCGTCGGCCGAGGTCGTGGTGCTCGGCTACCCGCGGCTGTTCTCGCACGAGACGTGGTGCCTGATGAGCGGGCCGAAGCGGGCGGCGGTGAACCGGGCGGCGGACGTGCTGGCCGAGGTGACCGGCGACCGGGCGAAGGCGGCCGGGTTCGAGTTCGCGGACGTGCGGGAGCGGTTCGACGACCACGGCGTGTGCGCCGACGAACCGTGGCTGAACGGCCTGGTCCTGGTCCCCGTCGACCGCTCCTACCACCCGAACCGGGCAGGCCAGGAATCCGGCTACCTCCCCGCCCTGACCGACGCCACCACCCGCGCGGACACCCCGACCACCGCCACCTGACCAGCCCGCCACCCCCCCGCCAGCTCGCCCGCTTCCTCCGGCAAGATCGCCCGCCACCCCCGCCAGATCGCCCGCTTCCCCTGCCAGATCGCCCGCTGCCGCAAGATCCCGACTGCCCTACGCGGTCACCGCCCGGCTGCCCCGCGAGGTCGCGTCGATCGTTCGCGTCCCCATTTCCGGCGATCACGCTTTTCGATCGTCGGAAATCGGGGCGCGAACGGTCGACTTCCAGGCGACCTCGCCGCCGTCTGCGGAGCAGCGGCAAACTAACACCGTGAACCACTCGAACGGGCTGCGCCAGGTCGCGGCCACCCGCTACGTCACGCCCTTCCGGGAGGGCGGCTCCCTGCCGGGGTTGGTCGAGGCCGACGACCTGGGCATGTACGTGCTCAAGTTCCGCGGCGCGGGCCAGGGCGTGAAAGCGCTCGTCGCCGAGATCGTGGTCGGCGAGCTGGCCCGCCGCCTCGACTTCCGGGTGCCGGAGATCGTGCTGGTCGACCTGGACCCGGAGCTGGGCCGGGCCGAGCCGGACCAGGAGGTGCAGGAGCTGCTCAAGGCCAGCGGCGGGCTCAACCTCGGGCTCGACTACCTGCCCGGCTCGTTCGACTACAACCCGGTGGTGCGCGAGCCGTCCCGGGAGACCGCGACCCGGCTGCTGTGGCTGGACGCGCTCACGCTCAACGTCGACCGCAGCTGGCGCAACCCGAACACGCTGCTCTGGCACCGCGAACTGTGGCTGATCGACCACGGCGCGTCGCTGTACTTCCACCACTCGTGGCGGCCGGAGCGGTTCCCGGCGGCCACCTACCGGTTCGACGCGGCCGACCACCTGATGCTGCCGTTCGCGGGCGACCTGGCCGAGGTGGACGCCGAGCTGACCGCCCGCGTCACGCCCGACCTGGTGCGCGAGGTGCTGGCGCTCGTGCCCGACGAGTGGCTGGCGCAGGACGAGGCGTTCGGCACACCGGCCGCCGTGCGCGAGGCGTACGAGTCGTTCTTCACCGCCCGCCTGGCCGCGCCGCGGGCGTGGGTCGACGCACTGGAGGCCGCACGTGCCGCACGTGTTTGAGTACGCGCTGCTGCGCGCCGTGCCCAGGCAGGAGCGCGGCGAGTTCGTCAACGTCGGCGTGCTCGTCTACTGCAAGGACCTGGACTTCCTCGGCGCCCGCGTGCACGTCGACGAGCGCCGGGTGCTGGCGCTGGACCCGTTCCTGGACGTGGAGGTGTTGCGGGCCACCCTGGAGCACCTGGGGCTGTCGTGCGACGGCGTGCCTACGGCGGGTCCGGTGTCGCGCACCACAGCGGGTCAGCGGTTCCGCTGGCTGACCGCGCCGCGCAGCACCATCGTCCAGACCTCGCCCGCGCACACCGGCCTGACCGACGACCCGGAGGCCGAGCTGGACCGCCTGCTGGCCGCGCTCGTGCTGCCGCCCGACCGGTAGTGCCACGACCGACGACCTCCGCCGCGATGCACCCGTCCGAGCGCCGGAACACGGGGCGGAGGCCGCCGGTCGTGGCACTAGGGTGGCAACCTCTTGCCGCGCACCGCGTCTTTAGGTGCGAGCAGTGACCGACACACGGACGGGGTCGCTTGATGAGCGCCGGATACCAGCAGGGCGGGTATCAGCAAGGCGGATACCGACAGGGCGGGCAACCGCGGCAGCGCAGGCCACAGGGCGGGCCGCCACCGGGCGGGTACGGGCAGCAGGCCGCGTACCAGCAGGCCGGACGACGTCCGGCGCCCCGACGCCGCAAGCCGAGAATCGGGCGGATCATCGGGGTGGTCCTGGTGCTGCTGCTGGCGCTCGGCGTCGGCATGTGGTTCTACGTCGACGGGTCGTTGCGCCGCATCGACGCGCTGACCGACTACGAGGGCAGGCCCGCCGACACGCCGGGCACCAACTGGCTGCTCGTCGGGTCGGACGCGCGCGACGACCTGACCGAGGAGCAGAAGGCCGCGCTGTCCACCGGTGACGCGGGCGGTCGGCGCACGGACACCATCATGCTGCTGCACATCCCGGAAGGTTCCGGGAAGTCCACTTTGGTGAGTGTCCCTCGCGACTCCTATGTGGACATCCCGGGCAACGGCAAGAACAAGATCAACGCGGCGTTCGCGTTCGGCGGGCCGTCGCTGCTGGTGCAGACCGTGGAGGGCGCCACGGGCATCCACGTCGACCACTACATGGAGATCGGCTTCGGCGGTTTCGCCGGGATCGTGGACGCGGTCGGCGGCGTGGACATGTGCATCGAGGAACCGATGCAGGACCCGTTGGCGGGTCTGGACCTCCAGCCGGGCTGCCAGGAGCTCGACGGCGCGCAGGCGCTGGGCTTCGTCCGCTCGCGGGCGTTCGCCACGGCCGACCTGCAGCGGGTGGAGAACCAGCGCAAGTTCCTCGCCGCGCTGACGGACAAGGCGACGAGCTTCGGCACGCTGGCCAACCCGTTCAAGGCGTTCCCGCTGCTGTTCGCCGGCACGGACTCGATCTCGGTGAACTCCGACGACCACCTGCACCACCTCGCGGGCATGGCGTTCGCCATGGGCGGGGGAGTGGACACGGTGACGGTGCCGGTGGGCGGCACGCCGACCGTGCCGGGCGCGGGCTCGGTCGTGCAGTGGGACCGGGACAACGCGCTGCGCCTGTTCGGCGCGCTGGAGAAGGACGAGCCGGTCCCGGCCGACCTGCTGCCGCAACCGAAGTAGCGCTCCGCGAACGGGCCGCCGGGCACACGCACCCGGCGGTCGCTCCACGGATCGGGCCGCCGGGCACACGCACCCGGCGGCCCGTCCGCGTTCCTAGGCCTTCGCGAGCGGGACGTCGGCGATCCCGAGCAGGTCCACGGCCAACCGCAGGGCGACCGCGCCCGCGAGGACCATCGCCGCACCCACCACGCACGCCGCCCACCACTGGACGCCGTCGTACAACAACCCCGCCGCCAGGCTGCCGACCACCAGCCCGACCAGGCCCGCGGTGTCCTGCATGCCCAGGACCGGGCGGGCCGACGCCTCGACGACGGCCTGGCGCACCGACAACACCGCACCCCAGGCCGCCCCGCTGATCATCCACAGCCCCGCGATCACGTACGGGTTGGGCGCCAACGCGAAACCCAGCGTGGTCGCGCAACCGACCAGTGACCCGACCGCCGACACCCGCCTGCGGCCGTGCCGCGACACGTGCCGGCGCACGTGCAGGATGGCGAGTCCCGCCGCCATCGAGCCGGGCACCAGCACGAGCACCACCTGCACCACCCCGAGGTCGAACCCGCGTTGCAGGTGCAGGACGAGGAGCAGCCCGACGGCCGCCCCCGCGGCCGCCGCCATCGCCTCCGCGACCGACGCCGGCCACCGCGGTCCCGTGCCCACCTCGGCCGGCGCGTTGTCGTCCCGGCCCTCGTCAGCGCCCGTCGGGCGGCGAGGCGCGGTCAAGAGGAACACCGCCGCGAGCACGCACATCGCCGCGCACACCCAGAACAACCCGGCGAACCCCACCATCCCGAAGAACACCAGCCCGAGGACGGCGGTGGGCCACGCCCCCACGTCCCGGGCGGAGGTGACGCGGAGGAACGCCTCGGTGTCGTCGGCCTCCCGTTCCCCGACGATGGCCCGCACGGCGACCCACAGCAGCGCGCCCCCGGCGCCTCCGACCGCCGCCGCGCCGTACGCGAGCGGTGCGCTCTGGGCCACCGCGTACCCCGTGCACGCGAGCGCGTAGAGCGCCGCGCCGACCGCGGCGGTGTGCCGACGGTCCCACCGCTCCGCCAGCACCCGCGCGACCGGTCGCGCGAGCAGCGCGAACGCCGCCACGACCGCGACCAGCACACCCACCTCGGTCGCCCGCAAGCCGATCGCCGCCCCCGCCCAGAGCGGCAGCACGAGGTCGATCAGCTCGATCGGCCCGCCGACCAACCCCGCCGCTCTCAACGCCCGCCGTTCCCGCAGCACACCCGGTGCGTCCACGTCGCCCCCCAGAACCTCGGCACCGTCCGAAGCCGAACGGTAGTGGCCCGAGAAGGAGCCCGGTCAGGCTTTGACCACCGGGATGTCGGGCACGCCGAGCCGCCGCACCGCACGCGGCACGACCACCGCACCGGCGAGGATCATCCCGGCGGCCACCACGCACGCCACCCACCAGTGCGCGCCGTCGTACAACAACCCCGCCGCCAGGCTGCCGATCAACGCGCCGACCAGGCACGCCGCTTCGTACACGCCCATGGCGCGCCCCACCTGACCGTCGGCCGCCTCGGCGATCACGGCCTGCTGCACCGGCATCACCGCCGCCCACGCCAACCCGCTGAGCACCCACAGCCCGGCGATCACGTACGGGTTCGGCGCCCACGCCAGGCTCACCGCGAACGCGCAACTGGCCAGCGACGCGCACACCAGCACCAGCCGCCTGCCGAACCGCAGCACGTACTGGTGCAGGTACTCGGCGGCGGCGCTCATCGCGATCGCGCCGGGCAGGAACACGAACGCCACCTCCCGCAACTCCAGGCCGAACCCGCGTTGCAGGTGCAGGAGCAGCAGCAACCCGACGGCCGCCTCCGCCGCCATGGTCATCACCACCGCGAACAGCATCGGCCGCAACCGCCTGCCCACCGCGCCCAGCCCGGCCGCCGCCACGCCCCGGCCGCCGCCTTCCCGACGCCTCGGCGCGACGAGCAGGAACACCGCCGCCGCCACGCACGCCGCCGCGCACGCCCAGAACAGCCCCGCGTACCCGATCGAGCCCATGAGCGCCAGCCCCACCACGAACGCCACCCACGAGCCCGTCTCCTGCGCCGAGAGCAGGCGCGGGAACACCGCGCTGTCCTCGGCCAGCCGTTCGCTGACGATCGCGCGCACGGCGACCCACAGCAACGCGCCACCCGCACCGCCCACGGCCGCCGCGCCGTACGCGAGCGGTGCGCCCTGGGCCACCGCGTACCCGGCGCACGACAGCGCGTAGAGCAGCGCGCCGATGGCGGCGGTGTGCCGCCGGTCCCACCGGTCCGCCAGCACGCCCGCCAGCGGCCGGACGAGGACCGACAGCGCCAGCTCCACCGCCATCAGCACGCCGACCTCGGTCGCGCTCAGCCCGATGGCCGCGCCCGCCCACAGCGGCAGCACGAAGTCGATCAGCTCGGTCGGCCCGTTGGCCAGCGTCGCCGCCGTCAACGTCCGCCGTTCCCGCGCCATCCCCCGGTCCACGTCGTCCCCTAAAACTTCGAACACCGTTCGTACAACTCCGAACGGTATACTGAGTTTCACCATGGACGCAAAGGACGACGCGCAGCGGCGAGTGCTGGAACTGCTGTGGAAGGACGCCCGCCGCCCCGCCCGCGGTCCCCGGCGCGGCCTGACGATGGAGCGGATCGTGGCCGCCGCGATCCGGATCGCGGAGACCGAGGGCCTGGCCGCGCTGTCGATGCGCCGGGTGGCCGTCGAGCTGGGCGTCGGCACGGCCTCGCTCTACACCTACCTGCCGGGCAAGGCGGAGCTGGAAGCCCTGATGGCGGACTCGATCGGGGCCGACGACCCGCTGCCGGACGACCGGCCGGGGGACTGGCGGGCCAAGCTGGAGGCGTGGGCGCGCGCCGACCACGAGGGCTACCGCAAGCACCCCTGGGTGCTGCACCTGGTCGCGACGGTGGCCGCGCCCGGACCGGGCCTGCTGCGGTGGATGGACTCGGCGCTGCGCGTGCTGGAGGGCACCGGCCTGTCCGAGGCGGAGAAGATGGCGGTGGTCGAGTCGGTCGACGCCTACGTGCGCGGTCAGGCCAGGCTGGGCCTCGACGCGCCGGAGCCCAGCGCCGAGGAGATGCGCGAACGCGACGCCGTGCTGGCCGAGCTGGTCGACTTCGAGCCGTACCCGGCGCTGGTCGCGGCCGTGCGGGAGGGAGTCTCGCCGTACGCGGGCGACCAGTTCGAGTTCGGGCTGCGGCTGCTGCTGGACGGTGTCGAAGCCCTCATCGCCTCGAAGAGGGCCCCGACGTCCTGAACGCCCTGGTCAGCCCTCGTCCGGGGTCGGCTCGTCGGCCTGCGCCGCAGCCGGTGCGGCGGTCTGGACCGCCTCGGCCGCCTCGCTGACGAGGATGATCCCCTCGAACTCGCGCAGCAGGTCGTCGTAGATCGGCGTGAGTGACACTTCGTAACCCCCAAAACCTCGTACGTCCCCCGAACGGGCCAAAGCAGCCTACCTACGGCCGCACCATCACTTCACCCGGTATTGGGCAATCCGATCATTCCCGGGCTAACTGTCGGCTAAACACATGGGCTGTCCGGAGGTTGTAGGGCTTCGTCACATGTCCGGTGCACCGCAGGTCACCTAGCGTTTCGGGCCATGACGAGTGTTCCCGGTCACAGCGACGACCTGTCCGGTCGAACCGCCCTGGTCACCGGCGCCGGCAGCGGCATCGGTCGGGCCTGCGCGGTCGCCCTCGCCCGCGCCGGGGCGAAGGTGCACCTCGTCGACCGCGACGGCGACTCGGTCGCCGACGCGGCCCGCGAGACCGGCGGCACGGAGCACGTGGTCGACCTCGCCGCCGACGACCCCGTCCGCGACCTGCCCGCCGAGGTCGACATCCTGGTCAACAACGCAGGCCTCCAGCACGTGGCGCCGGTGCACGAGTTCCCGCCCGACCGGTTCGCGCTGTTGCAGCGGGTCATGGTCACCGCGCCGTTCCTGCTCGCCCGGCACGCCCTGCCGCACATGTACCAGCGCGGCTGGGGTCGGGTGGTGAACATCTCCAGCGTGCACGGCGCCAGGGCCAGCGCGTTCAAGTCCGCCTACGTCACCGCCAAGCACGGCCTGGAAGGGCTGAGCAAGGTCATCGCGCTGGAAGGCGCGCCGCACGGCGTGACCAGCAACTGCGTCAGCCCCGGCTACGTGCGCACCCCGCTGGTGGAGAACCAGGTCGCCGACCAGGCCCGGGCGCACGGCATCGAGCCGGAGCAGGTGCTCGCCGACGTGATGCTCACCCGGCACGCCATCAAGCAGCTCATCGAACCGGCCGAGGTGGCTTCCGTCGTGCTGTGGCTGTGCGGCGCGCACTCCGGTCACGTCACCGGCTCGTCGTTCACGATCGACGGCGGCTGGACCGCCCAGTAGCCCCCGTTCGCCCCCCCTCCCCAACGAAGTGGTGACCGACATGACGAACGCCGCCCCTCCGCAGCCGAAGAAGTCCTTCGCCAAGGTGGTCATAGCCAGCCTCATCGGCACGACCATCGAGTGGTACGACTTCTTCCTCTACGGCTCCGCCGCCGCCCTGGTGTTCAACAAGCTGTTCTTCCCGCAGAGCGACCCGCTCGTGGGCACCATGCTCGCCTTCCTCACCTACGCGATCGGCTTCCTGGCCCGTCCGCTCGGCGGCCTGGTGTTCGGCCACTTCGGCGACAAGCTCGGCCGCAAGAAGCTGCTCGTGCTCAGCCTGGTGCTGATGGGCGGCGCGACGTTCGCCATGGGCCTGCTGCCCACCTACGCCGCGATCGGCGTGGCCGCGCCGCTGCTGCTGACGTTGCTGCGGTTGATCCAGGGCTTCGCGCTGGGCGGCGAGTGGGGCGGCGCGGTGCTCATCGTGTCCGAGCACGGCAGCGCGGAGCGGCGTGGGTTCTGGGCGTCCTGGCCGCAGGCGGGCGTGCCGATGGGCAACCTGCTGGCGACCGCCGTGCTCGCGGTGCTGGCCGCCGTGCAGTCCGACGAGGCGTTCCTGTCGTGGGGCTGGCGGGTGCCGTTCCTGCTCTCCGGCGTGCTCGTCCTGATCGGGCTGTGGATCCGGCTCAGCGTGTCCGAGTCGCCGGTGTTCCTGGAGGCCCAAAAGAAGATCGAGGCCGGCAAGCTCAAGGAGAAGCCCCCGATCGTGGCCGTCGTGCGCGACCACTGGCGCGAGGTGCTGATCGCGATGGGCGCCCGCATGGCGGAGAACGTGTCGTACTACGTGATCACCGCGTTCATCCTGGTCTACATCACGTCGGAACTGGGGATGCCGCGTTCGGCGGGGTTGAACGCGGTGCTGATCGCGTCGTTCGCGCACCTGGTCACGATCCCGATGTGGGGCGCGCTGTCGGACCGGATCGGCCGCCGCACCACGTACCTGATCGGCGCGGTCGGCATCGGCTTGTGGATGTTCGTGTTCTTCGCGCTGCTGGACACGAAGTCGTTCTTCCCGATGACGCTCGCGGTCACCGTCGGCCTCGTCCTGCACGGCGCGATGTACGGCCCGCAGGCGGCGTTCTTCTCGGAGCTGTTCGGCACGAAGGTGCGCTACTCGGGCGCGTCCATCGGCTACCAGCTCGCGTCGATCGGCGCGGGCGCCGTGGCGCCCCTCATCGCGACCGCCCTGCTCGCCGCCTACGACAGCTCGTTCCCGATCGTGGTGTACGTGATCGGCATGTGCGTGCTGACCGTGATCGCGGTCGTGGTGGCCAAGGAGACGAAGGGCAGCTCCCTGAACCGGACCGACGCGGACACGGCGTCGGTGCGAGCATGACGGTATGAGCGAGGCGGACGCGGTGGAGCACCTGTTGGAGCTGCTCGACCTGCTCGCGACCGACGCGGGCAGCGAGCGGTTGGCGGCGGTGCTCCCCGCGGCCCGCGCGGCCGGTGTGCCGGATCCCGAGCTGGACCACATCGCCCGCGCCACGGAGTGGGCGTTGCGGATCCGCCGCACGCTCACCGCGCACCGCCGTCGTGAGGCCGAGCTGGAAGCGCTGTTCGACACCGCGAACGACCTGGCCGGCGTGCGCGACCCGGACGCCGTGCTGCGGTCGATCGTGCGGCGCGCCCGGCTGCTGCTCGGCGCGGACATCGCCTACCTGAGCATGAACGAGCCCGGTCGCGGCACCTACATGAGGGTCACCGACGGCTCGATCTCCGCGCTGTTCCAACAGGTCCGGCTCGGCATGGGCGAAGGGCTCGGCGGGCTCGTGGCCCAGACCGCGCGGCCCTACGTGACCGCCGACTACTTCGCCGACGACCGGTTCAACCACACCGGCCCGATCGACGCGGCCGTGCGCGACGAGGGCCTGGTCGCGATCCTGGGCGTGCCGCTCCAGCTCGACCGCCGGGTCATCGGCGTGCTCTACGCGGCCAACCGCTCGCCGCGCCAGTTCCCGCCCGACGAGGTGGCGCTGCTGTCGTCGCTGGCCGACCACGCCGCGATCGCGCTGGACACCGCGCACCTGCTGGAGGAGACCCGGGCCGCGGGCGAGACGATCCGCGCGCACAACGAGGCCATGCGCCGCGCCGAGGACGCCCACGACCGGCTCACCGACCTGGTGCTGCGCGGCGCGGACGTGCCCGAGGTGGCCGCCGCCGTGGCCAAGGTGCTCGACGGCGGGATCGTGGTGCACGACAACGACGGTGTCGAGCTGGCCCGCATCGGCACCACCCGCGCGCTCACGCCCCGTGCGGCGGTCAACGCCTCCCGCGCCAGCGGCCGGGCCATCCCGCAGGACGGCACGTGGGTGTGCGCCGTGCTGGCGGGCCGCGAGCTGCTGGGCGGCATCACGCTCACCGACCGCCCGGACCTCGGCGACGCCGACCGCAGGCTGTTCGAACGCGCGGGCGTCGTCACCGCCCTGCTGCTCCTGCTGCGCCGCACGGTCGCCGAGGCGGAGAACAAGGTGCGCGGCGAGCTGATCACCGACCTGCTGACGGCCGCGGTGGACTCGGTCGCGTTGCGCGCCCGTGCCCGCCGGGTCGGCGTCGAGCTGGCCGCCGACCACGTGGTGCTGGTCGCGGACGGTCCCCGTGACCGGCTCCTCGCCGCCGCCGCGCACCACGCGTCGTCGTGCCGCGGGCTGGCGGGCGTGCACGGCGAGCACGTGGTGCTGGTGCTGCCCGGCGCGGACCTGGCGTGCGCGGCGGAGGACGCGGCCCGGGTGCTGGGCAAGGCGGTCGGCCTGCCGGTGACCGTCGGCTCGGGCGGTCCGGCGCACGGCCCGGAAGGCGTGGCCGCCGCGCACGCCGAGGCCGTGCGGTGCCTGAAGGCGTTGCTGCAGCTGGGGCGCAAGGGGACCGGCGGCACGCTCGCGGACCTCGGTTTCGTCGGCGTGCTGCTGGGCGACCGGGCGGACGTCGCCGGGTACGTGCGCTCCACCCTCGGCCCCCTGCTGGACTACGACTCCAGCCGCGGCACCGAGCTGGTCCGGACCGTCACGGCGTACTTCGCGTGCGGCGCGAACCTCAGCCGCGCCAAGGACGAGCTGCACGTGCACGTGAACACGGTGGTGCAGCGGCTGGACCGGGTGGCGAGCCTGCTGGGCGAGGACTGGCAGTCGCCGGACCGGGTGCTCGAAGTCCAACTGGCGCTCAAGCTCATGAAGGTGCTCGGCCCGTGATGTCGTCGCCCGGTCGTCGCTGAGCCCTGGAGATCCGCACGCCCGGCAGGCGGGCCCAGAAGCGCGGAAGCGCCGGACGCCGGTGTCCCGCCGCTCGGCTGCCCCCAGTGCGAGCCGAGCGGCGGGACGGTTTCGGTTACGCCAGCGAGCACTCCGTGGCGGTCACGGATGCCGGGCGCGGCACGGTGGTCGACGCGGGTGGGCGCGTGCCCGTCAGCCAGCCCTCCAGCGCGGTGAACGCCGACCGGTGGCACGGCGTCAGCGGCCGCAGCCGGTCGGGGAACGCGTCGAACAGCGAGTCCACGTGCGTGCCGCCCTCGATCCGGTAGTAGCGGAACAGCGCGCTGCGGCCCGCCTTGCGCACCATGTCCGCGTAGACGTCCGAGTCGCGGGAGATCGGCAGCAGCACGTCCAACGTGCCGTGCAGGGTGAGCAGCGGCTTGCCGATCCGGCCGGTCAGCGCGATCCGCTCGACGGCGCGCTGCGCCTGCGGCCGTGCGGCGTAGTCGTAGTCCGCGTCGCACAGCGGCGTGCCGGGCGCGCAGAACGGCGTGCCCGCCTCCGCGTCACCGTCCCAGCCCGGGTCCAGCTCCTCGCGGTAGATGCGCTGGGTCAGGTCCCAGTAGTACTGGTGGTGGAACGGCCACAGGAACTCCGACTCGGCCGGGAACCCGGCGGCCACCACCGCCGCCTTGTCACCGGTGGCGTAGCCCTTCAGCGCGGGCGGCAGGAACGTCAGCAGGTTCGGGCCCTCGGCGGTCCACAGCGTGCCCTCCCAGTCCACGCCGCCGTCGTACAGCTCGGGGCGGTTCTCCAGCTGCCACCGCACCAGGTAGCCGCCGTTGGAGATGCCGGTGGCCAGGGTGCGCGACGGCGGTCGGCAGTACCGCTGCGCCACCACGGCCTTCGCCGCCCGGGTCAGCTGCGTGACCCGGTGGTTCCACTCGGCGATCGCGTCACCCGGCCGCCTGCCGTCCCGGTGGAAGGCCACGCCGGTGTTGCCCTTGTCGGTCGACGCGAACGCGTAACCGCGGGCCAGCACGAAGTCGCTGATCGCGCGGTCGTTGGCGTACTGCTCGCGCACGCCGGGCGAGCCCGCCACGACGAGGCCGCCGTTCCAGCGCGCCGGCAGCCGGATCACGAACTGCGAGTCGTGCGCCCAGCCGTGGTTGGTGTTGCCGGTCGAGGAGTCGGGGAAGTAGCCGTCCACCTGGGTGCCCGGCACGGGCGTCGGCGCGGGCAGGCCCGCCGGGGTCAGGCCGGCCCAGTCGGCGGGGTCGGTGCGGCCGCCGGCGGTGGACAGGTCGGCGAGGTGGGTCAGTTCCTGGTGCTCGGCACCGGGAACGCGCAGTGGCCCGCACCCTTCGGCGGACGCGGGAACGGCCTGCGCCGTCGTCGCGAGGAGCGCTGCGATCAGTGGAACGACGATGTTCACCCGAGGCACGGTAAGTCGGCCCGCCGGGCCGCGAAATGGGTCCGGACGCCATGGCCGGCGGGACGGATGTGGTGTGCGGAGCCATCGGCGGCACACCTGCGAGTGACCCTCACACCGGGGGATTGCACGACGCCGCGTCACCAAGGGCGGTAATCGGGATTTTCACTGCCACAGGTGACGTCGATCGGTGCATAACCGGGCTGTCACCGATCGCCGTGACCGTCCTAACGGCCGTGTCCTGGACGTCCCCGCGTGCACGGTGTGGCCGATCGCCCGGCGGTGGAACCTTGAGTACCACGATCGGTGCGTTTCGAGCGCCCTGGCGGGGGTAGCTGAGTTGACCCAGCGAAGTTCGCACTGCCAGGTGATTTACGTTCACCCGGCGTGAGGTGTCTGCTTCCGGGGTGACTGAGCAACGGCGCTCTACGCGCACTGACCAGGAGTGGGACCTGATCCGGCGCATCCAGAACCTGGCCCACCGTGCCGAACGCACCGCGTTCGACCACTCGAACCTCGTCGGTCCGCCACCGTCCCAGCAGCACCTGGACATCCTGGCGGAGATCCGCGCCCTCACCGAGCAGGCGGTGGCGCAGCGGATGCCGAGACGCTCCAAGCTGCCCCGACAGGCGGCGCCGGTCGAGGACGGGAAGGTCTCCGCACCCGTTCGCTGAACGCCGTGCGCGGGCCGGGCCTGACTCCCGGCCCGCGCACGGACGCGGTCAGCGGCGCCGGACCAGCTTGACCAGGCCCTTGAACGTCTCCTCCAGGCCCGAGGAGAACGGGTTGTCGTTGACCAGGTAGGTCCAGGTGGTGTTCGGGCGCTGCACGCCCGCCTCGGCGAGGTGCGCGCCGTCGGCGTCGATCTCCACCTTGGCGAAGGTCTCCTCCGCCTCGTCCCACGCGTCCGGGATGATCTTGTGGTAGGCCGGGATCGCCTCCCGGTGGAACTCGTCGAGCGGGTTCTGCCGCGCCAGCGCCCGCAGGTGGATGCCCTCGCGCAGGTCGGTCAGGAACGTCAGGTGGTCGCTCCACCGCTGGTCGAGGTGGTGCAGCGCGATCAACCGGGCCGCGCCGACCTTCACGTCGGTGTCCAGGTCCTTGATCTCGTGCGCCTTGTCCGGCTTGCGCTCGGAGAGCTCCTGCCACGCCAGGTCGGTGCGCAGCAGCTTGTCCCGGTACTCCAGCAGCAGTTGGCGCTGGTGCTCGATCAGCTTGTTGTACCGCCAGGTGTTGCGGTGGATCTCCAGGTGCACGCCCTCGGCGACGCGCTGCGCGTGCTCCACGGTGTGCAGCGTGCCGGAGTCCGTGATGCGGCCGTCCTCGTCCACCTCCGCCGGCTCGTCGTGGTCGGGCACGTACTGCGTGACCAGGTCGTCCTGCAACGAGGAGAAGAACACCGACCCGCCGGGGTCGCCCTGGCGGCCCGCGCGACCGCGCAGCTGGTCGTCCAGCCGGCTGCTGGAGTGGCGGCCGGTGCCGATCACGTAGAGGCCGCCGAGCTCGGCGATGCGCTCCCGGTCGGTCGAGTCGTGCCCGCCGAGCCGGATGTCCGTGCCGCGGCCCGCCATCTGGGTCGAGACGGTGACCCGCTGGAACGAGCCCGCGTCGGCGATGATCGCGGCTTCCTCGGCGTCGTTCTTGGCGTTGAGCACCACGCAGTCCAGGCCCGCCTCGGCGAGCTTGCGGGACAGGCGCTCGGACTCGGCCACGTCCAGCGTGCCGACCAGGATCGGGCGGCCCGTCTCGTGGACCTCCTTGATCTCGGCGACGACGGCCGCTTCCTTCTGCTCCAGCGTCGCGTACAGCCGGGGCGCCTCGTCCTCCCGGATCGTCTCCACGTTCGGCGGGATGACCAGCACTTCCAGCTGGTAGAAGTCGCGCAGCTGCTCGGCGACGGCCACCGCGGTGCCGGTCATGCCGCAGACCGTGGGGTAGCGGCTGAGCAGCGCCTGGACGGTGATCGAGTCCAGCACCTCGCCCGCGTCCGTGGTCGCCACGTTCTCCTTGGCCTCGACCGCCGCCTGGAGGCCGTCGGGCCAGCGCTGGAGCTTCGCGATCCGGCCGCGGGTGTCGTTGATCAGGTGCACCCTGCCGTCGCGGACGATGTAGTCCACGTCGCGGTGCAGCAGGACCTGCGCGTGCAGGGCCACGTTGACCTTGCTCAGCGTGGTCGAGACGTGCTCGTCGGAGTACAGGTCGATGCCGCCGAGCGCCCGTTCGACCAGCTCGCTGCCCGCGCCGGTGAGGTAGACGTTGCGCTCTTCGTCGTCGATCTCGAAGTGCAGGTCGCGGCGCAGCCGCTTGACCAGGTCGGCCAGCGCCGGGTCGACCGCCGGGCCCGCCGTGGAGCCCGCCAGGACCAGCGGCACGCGCGCCTCGTCCACCAGGACCGAGTCCGCCTCGTCGACGAGGGCGACGCGCGGCTTGGGCACGATGAGGTTGCCCTCGTCGGTGGCCAGCCGGTCGCGCAGCACGTCGAAGCCGATTTCCGAGACCGAGGCGTACATGACCTCGGCCTGGTAGGCGGCGCGGCGCTCCTCGGGCTTGGAGCTCTGGTTGATCCAGCCGACCTTCACGCCCATGAGCTCGTAGAGCGGGCCCATCCACTCGGCGTCGCGCTGGGCCAGGTAGTCGTTGACCGAGACCACGTGCACCTGGTCGCCGCGCAACGCGAAGCCGGCCGCGGCGATGGCGCCGGAGAGCGTCTTGCCCTCACCGGTGGCCATCTCGACCACGTGGCCCTCCAGGAGGCCCAGCGCGCCGAGGATCTGCACGTCGAACGGGCGCAGGCCGAGCGCGCGGTCGGCGGCCTCGCGGCCGAGCGCGCACACCTCCACCAGCTCGGGGCGGCCGAAGTCCGACTTGTCGCGCAGCGCGGCGGCCGCGGCGGTCAGCTCCTCGTCGCTGAGCTTCTTCACGCGTTCGGACTGCTCGTTGACCTCGTCGAGCAGCTTCCGGTAGGGCGTGAGGTCGGCGGAGCCGGGCTTCTGCGCGAACCGCCGCATCCGCTGCTTGAACCGTCCCAGGAGAGTGGTCACGGCACGGCAACGTACGGCAAGCGCACAACGTTCCGCACGTCACCCGGTTGACAGTTCACTCGTCAGACGAGTCGATCTTGTGCCTGGGCAGGGCCGTGGGCGTGGGTAGACCCGCCTCGTCGCAGGCGGCAGGGCGAGCAAGGGGTCAGATCGTGACTACCGAGCGGTAGGATCCAACTCCCGAGCGTGGCCGATTTCTCCCGGGAGGCGGCGTGCTGAATCCATTCAGTCGTACGGTTCGCGAACTCGAAGCGCACCGAGCTCTCGTTTCCAGGTATTCGAAGATCGTTGCCGACGACCGCCATCCGTCCTACGAGATCACCACCTGGGATGAGCACGTCGTCGTCGAGCCCAACGGCGACGCGCGCAAGCGGGTCACCATCAGGGCGAAGGTGCTCGAGGATCTGTGGGTCATCCGCCTGGTCCAGGGGTGCGGCTGGGCCCAGCCGCTCAAGTACCGGCGCAAGATACGAGTCCGAGTGCGGGAGCTGTCGGTGGGCGCCCTCCCTCCGAAGAGCCTCAGCACGACGGTGGCCTGGCTCAGGGACGGGCAGCTCGTCGTGATGGTGCACCTGTCCGAGCCCCCGAAGGTCGACAGTGACATCGCGATCACGATCGAGCTCGTGTGGCCGGGCATGTGCGCCCCGCTGATGCGGGACCGGCAACTCGACACGTTCGCGCTCAGGTTCGCCACACCGGTCGTCTACGCGCGGTACACGGTCGTCCTGCCACGTGGCTACGGCGCCTACGTCGATCCTGTCGGGTTCGATGAACGCCAGGACGGCTCCGCCTCTGTCAGCATGACGAACGAGGACGGCCGTTCGGTGTTCCGCTTCGAGGGGGTTGACCTGCCGGCGCACGAACGCGTGGGCATGCGGCTCGACGCGCGGAACGACGATCACGAGGGCTCCGCGCCCCAGGGCATGTCAAGTGTATCGAGGCTGGTCATCTATCGATTGGACTACAGCCTCACTGCCATCCGATCGCTGTTCGCGCGCCGACCGACGTGGGACATGCCGAACGAAGGCGGCCCGATCGCTCACGGGTGAGAGAGGTGTGCCCGAGCCCGGGCACACCCCTCCGCCGCGAACGGTCAGACCTTGTGCGTCTCCCGCAGCCCGAGGACGGACGCCAGCGTCACCACGCCCATGACCAGCAGGAACGCGGACACCGACAGTGACGTCCCGGTCGCCACCAGCAACGCCGTCATGATGAACGGTGTGCCGCCGCTGACCAGGATCGATGCCAGCTGGTACGCCAGCGACGCCCCCGAGTACCGCACCCCCGGCTCGAACAGCTCCGCCAGGTACGCCGCCACCGGCCCGTAGACCAGGCTCGACCCCACCCCCGACACGGCGAGCGCGACGAAGATCAGCCCCAGCGACGCGGTGTCGATCAGCCAGAAGTAGGGGAACGCCCACACGATCATCGCCACCGCGCCCGCCACGATCAGCGGACGCCTGCCGTGCCGGTCCGACCAACGCCCCGCCAGCAGGATGACCGGCACGCTGACCAGCGACGACAGCAGCGTCACCACGAGCACCGAGTTCCGCGCCAACCCCAGCTCACGCGTCGCGTAGTCGAGCACGCCCGCGATGCTCACGTAGAACACCGCGTTGGACGCGAACATCAGCCCCGCGCCGAGCAGCACCGGCTTGCGGTGCGTCCGCAGCACCTCCCGCAAGGGCGCGGGCGCGGGACCGTCGCCACGCCGTTCCTTGATCTCCCGGAACACCGGGCTGTCCTCGACCTTCAACTGGATGAACAGCACCACCGGGAACAGCAGCGCGCTAGCCAGGAACGGCACCCGCCACCCCCACGTCGCGAACGAAGCGGCCGGCACGGTCGCGCCCACGACCAGGAACGCGACGTTGCCCAGGATCACGCCCAGCGGCACGCCCGCCTGCCCGAACGTCCCGGCGAACCCACGCCGCTGCGGCCCCGCGGTCTCGGTCAGCAGCAGCACGACACCGCCCCACTGCCCGCCCACCGCGATCCCCTGGAGGAACCGCAGCACCACCAGCAGCACCGGCGCCATCACGCCCAGCGTCGCGCTGGTCGGCAGCAACCCGATCAGGAACGTCGCCGCGGCCATCAGCGCCAGGCACGTCACCAGCGCGGGCTTGCGGCCGAACTTGTCGCCGACGTGCCCGAACACCAGCCCGCCGACCGGTCGGGCGATGAACCCCGCCCAGAACGTGCTGAACGACAGCAGCAGCCCGATCAGCGGCGACGCCTCGGGGAAGAACAACTTGGGGAACACCAGCGCCGCGGCGGTCGCGTAGATGAAGAAGTCGTACCACTCGAGCGAGGAGCCGACGAGCCCGGCCGCCATGAGTTTGCGCAACGTGCGCCGCTCGGGGGGAGCGGTCGTGACCATGTGCTTGTTCCCTTTCACCAGGTGTCCACGAACGGGCGTTTCTTGCCGGTCCTGACCTGGACGGGGTCGGGGCCGGTGAGCAGGGTGGTGATCCAGCGCCGGGTGTCGGCGGGGTCGATCACGTCGTCGATCTCGTACGCGGACGCCACGTTGAGCGCCTTGCCGTGCTCGTAGGCGGCGGAGACCATCGCCTCGAACATCTCCTTGCGCTGGGCCGGGTCGTCGATGGCGTCCAGCTCGCGCCGGTACCCGAGCCGCACCGCGCCTTCCAGCCCCATCGGGCCGAACTCGCCGCTGGGCCACGACACCGCGAACAGCGGCACCTTCAAGCTGCCCGCCGCCATCGCCTGCGCGCCCAGCCCGTAGGCCTTGCGCAGCGCCACGAACCCGAACGGCACGTCGAGGTTCGCGCCGGCCACGAGCATCCGGGTCAGGTGCCGCACGGTCGCGGTGCGCTCGGCGTCCGGCCCGACCATGAACCCCGGCGTGTCGCACAGCGACACCACCGGCAGGTCGAACGCGTCGCACAGCTGGAGGAACCGCGCGGCCTTGTCGGCGGAGTCGGCGTCGATCGCGCCGCCGAGGTGGCCGGGGTCGTTCGCGATCAGCCCCAGCGGCCTGCCCTCGACCCGGACCAGGGCGGTGACGATGCCGCGGCCGAACTCGCGCCGCAGCTCCAGCACCGAGCCGGTGTCGGCGAGCGTCTCCACCACGGTCCGCACGTCGTAGGCGCGGACCCGGTTCTCCGGCACGAGGTGCCGCAGCAGCCGCTGGTCGGGGCACTCCCAGGCGTCGGTGCGCGTCCCATCGGGGTGACCTTGGAAGTACGACAGGTACTTCTTGGCCACCGCGACGGCCTCGGCCTCGTCGGACACGAGCACGTCGATCACGCCGTTGGGCACCTGAACGTCGACCGGCCCGACCTCCTCGGGCCGGAACACGCCGAGCCCGCCGCCCTCGATCATCGCCGGGCCGCCCATGCCGATGGTCGCGTCACGGGTCGCGATGACCACGTCGCACGTGCCCAGCAGCACGGCGTTGCCCGCGAAGCAGCGGCCCGACGCGATGCCGATCAGCGGCACCAACCCGGACAGCTTGGCGAACAGGTGGAACGCCAGGCAGTCCAGCCCGCTGACGCCGCCGTGGTCGGTGTCGCCGGGCCGCCCGCCGCCGCCCTCGGCGAACAGCACCACGGGCAGCCGCCGCTGCTCGGCCAGCTCGAACATCCGGTCCTTCTTGGCGTGGTTGCGCAGTCCCTGCGTGCCCGCCATGACCGTGTAGTCGTAGGACATCGCGACGACCTGGCCGCCGTTCACCCGACCGACGCCCGCCACCAGCCCGTCCGCGGGCGTGCGCTCGACCAGCTCGTCCAACGACCGGCGGCGGCGTTGCGCGGCGATGGCCAGTCCGCCGTACTCCACGAACTCCTCGCACAGGTCGGCGATGTTCTCCCGGACCGTGCGGCGGCCGGCCGCGTGCCGCTTCGCCTCCGCCTCGGGACGTGAGAAGTCGTGGCGCGCCAACGTCTCCGCGAGGTCGGGCCGCACGTCGTCCAGGTCGACCTCGACGGCCTTCTCCTCGACGGCGAGGTCCACGCCCTCGGCCAGCAACGCGCCCTCCGCGACCGTGTCGCCGACCTCGACCAGCACCCGCGCGTCGCCGATCGGCACGACGTGCTGCATCTTCATCGCTTCCACGACGACCGTGCCGGACTCGATCGCGACGACCGTTCCCTGCACGGGAGCGCGCGCTCCGGTGTCCTCCCGGGGCAGTGAGTCGACCAGGCCCGTGTGCGCTTTCAGGACGTCCGGGTGGTCCAGGAGCCCGCGCAGGAAGCCGATGTTCGTGCGCGCACCGTCCACGGTGAACTCGTCCAGCGCGCGGCGGGCCCGGCGCAGCGCGGTCTCCAGGTCGTCGGCGTGCACCACGACCTTCGCCAGCAACGGGTCGAAGCCGAGGCCGGCCCGGTAGCCGACGGACGCGTGCGTGTCGACCCGCACGCCCGGTCCTGTTGGCGGGACGAACGCCGACAGCCGCCCCGCGGACGTCAGGCTCACGCGCAGTTGCAGCGCGCTGCCGCGTGGCGTGTGCGTCAGGTCCGGCTCGACCTCGGCCGCGAGCAGCAGTTGCGCGCGCACCAGGTCCAGCCCGGTGACCTGCTCGGTGACGGTGTGCTCGACCTGGAGCCTCGGGTTGGCCTCCAGGAACGCGAACCGGCCGTCCGGCGCGACCAGGAACTCCACCGTGCCCAGCCCGGTGTACCGGACGGCGCGCGCGATCGTGGCCGCCGCGTCGTGCAGCGCGGACCGCAGGTCGGGGGAGAGGTCGGGCGCGGGCGCGACCTCGACCAGCTTCTGGTGCCTGAGCTGCAACGAGCAGTCGCGGTCGCCGAGCACCGTCGTGCCGACCAGCTGCACCTCGACGTGCCGCGCGGGTTCGAGCAGCTCCTCGACGAACACCGTGCCGTCGCCGAACGCGGCCAGCGCCTCGGCCCGGCACCGCTCGACGGCCGCGGCGAGGTCGGCGAGGCGGCGCACCACGCGCACGCCCTTGCCGCCGCCACCGGCCACGGCCTTCACGACCACCGCGCCGTGCGCGCGGAAGAAGTCCTCGAACCCGTCCTCGGCGCCCGCGAGCACCGGCACGCCGACCTCGGCGGCCAGGGCACGGGCCCGGCTCTTGTCGCCGAGCAGCTCCAGCACTTCCGGCGGCGGTCCGACGAACGTCAGCCTGGCCTCGGCGCAGCGGCGGGCGAACCGGGCGTTCTCGGCCAGGAACCCGTAGCCGGGGTGCACCAGGTCGCACCCGTCGGCGGCGGCGAGGACGGCGTCCACGTCCAGGTAGGAGCCTTGCAGCCGGACGGCGCGGTCGGCGAACCGGCCGTGCGCGTCGTCGGAGTCGGTGACCAGGGCGACGGTCCGCCAGCCGAGGTCGGCGGCGGCGCGCAGCACCCGGACGGCGATCTCTCCCCGGTTGGCGACGAGCAGCGTGGGCACTTCAACCTCCTGAGCGACCGCTTAGTATGTGACCGCGGTCGCATACTGGCATCCGCGCTTGGCGTTCGTCCAGGGGAACCGATGCACCTGTCGAGGCGTCCTTGAAGAAACCCGAGGTCAAGGGCGTGACACAGAGCAGGCCAGGAGGCACCCACCGTGGTTTTCAAGAGGATGTTGCGCGCGTTCGGAGTCGGCGGTCCGTCGGTGGACACGGTGCTGGCCAACCCGAACACCCGGCCGGGCGAGGCGCTGACCGGCGAGGTGCGCATCGCGGGCGGCGACCACCCCGCCGAGATCGACGAGGTCAAGCTGTCCCTCGTCACCCGGGTCGAGGTGGAGAGCGGCGACAACGAGCACAACCGCAACGTCGAGTTCGCGCGGGTCGTCGTCGGCAGGCAGATCGTCGTCGCGCCGGGGCAGAACCTGGTGCTGCCGTTCCAGTTCCCGGTGCCGCTGGAGACGCCGGTGACCGTCGTGCACGGGCAGCACCTGCACGGCATGACGATGGGCCTGCGCACGGAGCTGGAGGTGCGCGGCGCCGTCGACCCGGGCGACCTCGACCCGGTGGCCGTGCACCCGATGCGCTCGCAGGAGCACGTGCTGAACGCGTTCGGCGCCCTCGGGTTCCGCTTCCAGCGCGCGGACAACGAGTCGGGGCGGATCCGGGGCGTGCCGCAGCAGCTGCCGTTCTACCAGGAGATCGAGTTCCTGCCGCCGGGGCAGTTCCTGGCCAAGATCAGCCAGCTGGAGCTGACCTTCGTCGCCGACCCGCACCGGCTGTACGTGGTGCTGGAGGCCGACCGCCGCGGTGGGCTGTTCCGGGCGGGCGGCGACTCGTTCGGGCACTTCGCCATGTCGCACGATGAGGTGATCCGCACGGACTGGGCGGCGCTGCTGCACCAGTGGATGGACCAGGTCTCCGGGAGGCGATCTTCCCACGGTTTCGGCCACTAGGGCGGCCCGCGCGGACGTCGCCGCGGCGTGCGGGCAGGGCTCGCCCGGTCGCCGCTGGCGCTGCGGACGGCGTCTGCGGTGGGGATGATGACCGATGAGGCCCTCGACGCGGTCGGGGACTTCTTCGAAGGCGACTAACCCGCAGGAGGCATCGTGGGCATCGGCGGTGTGATCAGCGCTCTGATCGTGGGTCTCATCATCGGTTTGCTGGGCAAGCTCATCGCGCCGGGCAAGCAGGCCATCCCCATCTGGCTGACGATCATCGTCGGCATCGTGGCGGCGTTCCTGGGCACGTTCATCGCCCGGGCGCTCGGCGTGGAGGACACGCCCGGCATCGACTGGATCGAGATCATCGTGCAGGTGATCATCGCCGCCATCGGCGTCAGCCTCGTCGCAGGGTTCTACGGCAAGAAATCCGTCCGCTAGCCGCGTGTCCTACGGTCGGAACACCGATGTTGAACGCTCAGCGCACGGCTCGCCGTCCTGAGCGTTCAACTCGGGGTGCCGGGACGTAGGACGCGCGCTTCGGGCGCAGGGCACGCGCGGGTCAGGTGGTGGCGCCCACCATGCGCAGGACCAGGTCCGCGTAGAGGTCGCCGATCTCGGCCGGCGTGCGGCGGCCGGCGGGCTGGTACCAGCGGGCCACGTCGATGCACAGCGACAGCACCGCCAACGTCGCCCCGCGCACGTCCGGCACGTCGAACGCGCCCGCGCGGACGCCGTCCGAGACCATGTCGCGCACCGCCGCCTCGATCCGCCGCCGCAGCTCCACCACCTCGGCCAGGTGCTCCGGCGTCAACGCGCTCAGCTCGTACTGCACGACCCGCGCCGTCGTGTGGTACTCCGCGTGCCACGACGCGAACGCCCGCACGGCCGCCGCCAGCCGCGCCACCGGGTCCACCTCGGACACGCCCGTCAACACCGACAACGACGTCGCGTGCCCGATCCGCGAGATGTGGAACAGCAGTTCCTCTTTGGACCGGTAGTGGATGTAGACCGCCGCGGGTGACATGCCGGCCTGCGCCGCGATGTCACGGGTCGTCGTCGCGTGGTACCCCCGCACCGAGAACGCGGCCGCGGCGGCGATCAGCATCCGCCTGGCCGCCGGCGGTGTCACCGAGGACCACGTCTCATCCAGGAGCGCGAACTCACCACTGGTCGTCGTCACAGCCGGCCCTCCTTGACACGAACCCGAACGATACCGCAGGCTAAGCACACGCTTAGACCTAAGCAACCGCTTAGTATGGAGGAAACGAGAGTGCGCCGCTCGCTGTTCGAACCCGACCACGAAGCGTTCCGCGAGACCGCGCGGGCGTTCTGCGACCGCACGCTCACCCCGAACTACGAGCGGTTCGTCGAGCAGCGCCACATCGACCGCGACGTGTGGCTCGAAGCGGGCAAGCAGGGCCTGCTCGGCCTGGAGGTCCCCGAGGAGCACGGCGGCAGCGGCGCGAACGACTACCGGTTCAACGCCGTGCTGGGCGAGGAGCTGTCCAAGGTCAGCGCCGGCATGTCGTCCTGCCTGGGCATCCACGGCGACGTCGTCGCGCCCTACCTGGTCGACCTGTGCACCGACGAGCAGAAGCAGCGCTGGCTGCCGAGGTTCTGCTCGGGCGAGCTGACGACCGGCATCGGCATGACCGAGCCCTCCGGCGGCTCCGACCTGGCCGCGCTCAAGAGCACCGCCGTGCGCGACGGCGGCGACTGGGTCCTCAACGGCTCCAAGACGTTCATCACCAACGGCTTCTCCGCCGACCTGATCGTCGTCGCCGCGCGCACCAGCCCGGAGAAGAAGGCCCGCGGCATCACCCTGTTCGCCGTCGAGACCGGCATGAAGGGCTTCGAGCGCGGCCGCAAGCTGGACAAGGTCGGCCAGCCCGAGTCCGACACCGCCGAGCTGTTCTTCGAGGACGTGCGCATCCCGGCCGAGAACGTCATCGGCGAGGTCGACCAGGGCTTCATCTACATGATGGAACGCCTGCCGCAGGAACGCCTCGGCGGCGCGATCTCCAACCTGGCCCACGCCAAGCAGATCCTGCTCGAGACGATCGAGTACACCAAGGAGCGCAAGGCGTTCGGCCAGGCCATCGGCTCCTTCCAGCACAACAAGTTCACCCTCGCCGAGCTGGTCACCAGGATCGACGTGACGCAGGCGTTCCTGGACCAGTGCACCGACGCGCACACCCGCCGCGAGCTGACCGCCGTGGACGCGGCCAAGGCCAAGTGGTGGAGCGCGGACGTGCAGAACGACGTCATCGACGCCTGCGTGCAGCTGCACGGCGGCTACGGCTACATGACCGAGTACCGCGTGGCGCGCGCCTGGATGGACGCCCGGGTGACCCGGATCTGGGCCGGCTCCAACGAGATCATGAAGGAACTCATCGGCCGCGACCTCGGCCTCTAGACACAGGAGCACCGCCATGCCCGAGGCTGTCATCGTCGCCACCTCGCGTTCCCCGATCGGTCGGGCGCGCAAGGGCTCGTTGGTCGACCTGCGCCCGGACGACCTGGCCGCGCGGATCGTCGCCGCCGCGCTCGACCAGGTCCCCGAGCTGGACCGCGCCGAGATCACCGACCTGCACCTGGGGTGCGCCGAGCCGCAGGACGAGCACGGGCAGAACGTGGCCCGCCGCATCGCCGTGCAGCTCGGCCTGGACACCCTGCCCGGCACCACGGTCAACCGGTTCTGCGCGTCGTCCGTGCAGACCGCGCGCATGGCCTTCCACGCCATCAAGGCGGGCGAGGGCCACGCGTTCATCAGCGCCGGCGTGGAGTGCGTCTCCCGCTACCGGCACGGCGACCCGCACTTCAACCCGCTCTTCGACGCCGCGCGCGAACGCACTCAACGCACCGCGGAGACCAACGAGCCGTGGCACGACCCGCGCGAGGACGGCGAGCTGCCGGACTACTACATCGCGATGGGCCAGACCGCCGAGAACGTCGCCACCGCGCTCGGCATCAGCCGTCGTGACCAGGACGAGTTCGGCGTCCGCTCGCACAACCTGGCGGAGAAGGCCATCGCGGACGGCTTCTTCGCCCGCGAGATCACCCCGGTCACCCTCCCGGACGGCACGGTCGTCGACACCGACGACGGTCCGCGTCGAGGTGTCACCTACGACGCGGTGTCGGCGCTCAACCCGTCGTTCCGTCCACAAGGGACCGTCACGCCCGGCAACTGCTGCCCCCTCAACGACGGCGCGGCGGCCGTGGTCGTGATGAGCGACGTGCGGGCCAAGGAGCTGGGCCTGACCCCGTTGGCGCGCATCGTGTCCACCGGCGTGTCCGGCCTCTCGCCGGAGATCATGGGGCTCGGCCCCGTCGACGCCACCAAGCAGGCGCTCGCGCACGCGAACCTGACCGTCGACGACATCGACCTGGTCGAGATCAACGAGGCGTTCGCGGTGCAGGTGCTGGGCAGCCAGCGCGCGCTCGGCATCGACATGGACAAGCTGAACGTGCACGGCGGCGCGATCGCGCTCGGCCACCCGTTCGGCTCCACCGGCGCCCGCATCATGACCACCCTGATCAACGGGATGCGCGCCCGTGACGCGCAGTTCGGGCTGGAGACGATGTGCGTCGGCGGCGGTCAGGGCATGGCGATCATCCTGGAGAGGTTGAGCTGAATGGGAATCCTGGACAAGTTCCGGCTGGACGGGCAGGTCGCGATCGTCACCGGCGCGTCCTCGGGCCTCGGGGTGGCGTTCGCCAAGGGCCTGGCGGAGGCGGGCGCGGACGTGGTGCTCGCCGCCCGGCGGGCCGACCGGCTCAAGGACACCGCCCAGCTGGTGGAGGACGCCGGTCGGCGCGCGCTGGTCGTGCGGGCGGACGTGGCGCAGCCGGACGACTGCCGTGAGGTGGCGCGTGCCGCGGCGGAGTTCGGCCCGGTGCACGTGCTGGTGAACAACGCGGGCGTGGCGTCGGCGGTGCCCGCGTCCCGGGAGACGCCCGAGCAGTTCCTCGGCGTCATGGACGTCAACCTCAACGGCGCGTACTGGATGGCGCAGGCGGCGGCGGCCGTGATGGCGAACGGCGGTTCGATCGTCAACGTCTCCAGCGTGCTCGGCCTGGTCTCCGGCGGCCTGCCGCAGGCGGCGTACTCGGCGTCCAAGGCGGGTCTGCTCGGCCTGACCCGCGACCTGGCGCAGCAGTGGACCGGCCGCAAGGGCATCCGGGTCAACGCGCTCGCGCCGGGCTACTTCGCCTCCGAGATGACCGACCAGTACCCCGAGGGCTACCTCGAAGCGCACATCTCCCGGCTGCCGCTGGGCCGCGTGGGCGACCCGGAGGAGCTGGCCGCGGCCGTCGTCTTCCTGGCGTCGGCGGCGGGCGGCTACACCACCGGCGCGACGTTCGTGGTCGACGGCGGCGTGACCCTCGGAGGCTGATCACCCGACTTGTAACCCACCGCGGCGGCGCGACGACCTAGCCTGGTAGGCAGGGGAGATCGCCGTCCGCACGGGGGAGTTCCGTGGTCGCGAACCGTTCCACCGCAGAGCCGGCCTTCGCCGTCCGCAGGCCGAAGACCCGGGCGATCTACCTGCGCAAGCGCTATCTGCTGCCGTTCGGCGTATCGGTGGCGGTCGCGCTCGCCGGTGTGATCGCGATGCTCACGTCCGGCACGATCGCGCTGCCGTTCCGGAGCATCACGGTGGTGCGCGCCATGATGGCGTCCAAGATCGTGTACTTCCAGGATCCCGAGGTCCGCCGGATCCTGATGTCCCACGGCGTCGACGTGCAGGTCACCGACTCGGGCGGCTCGCGGCAGCTCATCAGGGACCGGCAGGACCGGGTGCACGAGTTCGACTTCGTGATGCCGTCCGGCCAGGCCTCGGCCGAGCTGATCCACGAGCGGTTCGGCGGTCGGGCCTACTACCCGTTCGCGAGCCCCCTCGTGCTGGGCGCGTTCAGGGAGTACGCGGAAGCCCTGGTGCGCGCCGGCGCGGCGGTGAAGCAGGACGACGAGAAGGGCCTCGGCCTCTACTACACCCTCAAGCTGGACGTCTTCGTCAACGAGCTGTCCCTCCCCGGGAACGGCGCGCCGACGAAGACCTGGGCGCAGGTGGACCCGCGCGTCGACAACCGCAACCAGGTCGTCGCGCAGACGCCGAACCCGTGCGACTCCTACTCCGGCTCGGCCTGGCTCGGGCTGGTCGCGTTCGCGGCCAACAACTCCGTCCCGCCCAACGAGCGCAGTGCGCCGGAGGTGGCGGAGAGGATCAAGCCGGTGTTCGAGATCGAGGGCCTGCACGGCTCCGGCATCGGCACCTCGTTCTTCCACCCCGACGGCCGCACCAGCGCCCCGGTCGGCGTCATGTACGAGCACCAGTACATCGCGCACCAGTTCACCGCGGTGGCGCGGACCGGTGCGGCCGACACCGACCGGGTGCTGCTCTACCCCGACGCGCACCACCGCACCGAGCCGCGGCTCATCGCGTTCAGCCCGGCCGGGGAGCTGGTCGGCGACCTGGTGCGCGACGACCCCGGTCTGCGCCGACGTGCCCTGGAACTGGGGTTCCGGCTGGACAACAAGGAGCCGACCGCCCTGCCCCACCTGCTGAGGGAACGCGGTCTGCCGGAGCCCGCCCTGAGCAGCACCGAAGGCCTGCTGCCCAGGCCGGACAACCTGGAGGCCATGATCAGGGAGGTCGGCGACTGCCCGGAGATCCGGGTGCCGATATGAGGTTGCCGGTCCTGCTCCTGGTGGCCGCGGCGGTCCTCGGCGGCTGCACCACCGGCACGCCCGAACCGGCCGCGCTGACCGTGCTGGCCAGTTCCGAGCTGGCGGACCTGGAGCCGCTGCTGGCCGACCTGCGCCGGGACACCGGGGTGGAGCTGAAGCTCGACCGCAGGGGCACCATCCGGGCCGCCGAGGAGCTGGCGGCGGGCGGCGCGGACCACGACCTGGCGTGGCTGTCCACGAACCGGTACCTGGCGCTGAAGGGCGTGGACCTGCCGCTGTCCACCCCCACGATGCTCTCGCCGCTCGTGCTGGGCGTGAAGGCGGGCAAGGCGGGGGCGTTGCGCGGCGCCTCGTGGGCCGACGTGGCGAGCCGTGCGGCGGCGGGGGAGCTGCGCTTCGGCATGGCCGACCCGCGGGTGTCCGGCAGCGGGATGGCGGCGTTGATCGGCGTGGCGACGGCCGCCGCGGGCACCGGTGCGGCGCTGCGGCCCGAGGACGTCACCTGCGACAAGCTCCAGGGCTTCCTCACCGGCCAGGCGTTCGGCGCGTCCGGCGCGGCCGAGGTCGGTGACGAGTACGTGCGGCGGCAGGACGACGTGGACGCCGTGGTCGCGTACGAGTCGACCGTGTTGTCGCTGAACGCGTCCGGGCGGCTCCGCGAGCCGTTGGAGGTCGTGTACCCGAAGGACGGCATCGTCCTGTCCGACTACCCGTTGATGCTGCTCAAGCCGGACAAGCGGGCCGCGTACGACCGGGCCGTCGAGTGGCTGCGCTCGCCGTCCGCGCAGCGGGCCATCATGGAGCGGACCTCGCGCCGGCCCGTGGACCCCCAGGTCCAGCGGACCGAGGAGTTGCGCGAGCCCATCGGCACCGCGCTGTACTTCCCCGGCACGCAGGAGGTCTTGAACAGCCTGCTGGCCGCCTACGACCGGGCCGGCGAGCAGGGCCGGGTGGTGTTCGTGCTCGACCACTCGACGTCCATGGCGGGCCTGCGGATCGCCGGCCTGCGAGAGGCGTTCGCGACGCTCGGCCGTGCGGGCGGGTTCGACCGGTTCCGGGTGGGGGAGACGGTCGTGCTCGTGCGGTTCGCGGGAACCGTGATGGAGGAGCGCAGCATCGTGGTGCGACAGGCCGCGGACCTCGAAGTGCTGGCCGGCGCGTTGGCGTCGGCCGAGTTGGCCGACGACGGCACCGCGATCTGGTCGGCGCTCGACCACGCCTACCGGATCGTCGGCGACGGCACGGTGGTGTTGATGACCGACGGCGAGAACAACGCGGGGATGAGCGCGGACGAGTTCCTGGGCAAGTGGCCGGACCCGCCCGCGCGCACGTACGCGATCCGGTTCGGCGAGGCCGACCCGGTGGAACTGGATCGGGTGGCGCGCGCGACCGGCGGGCGGGTGGTGGACGCCACCACCGGGTCGCTGCTGGAGGCGGTGAAGGAGATCCGTGGCTGTCGGTAGGGAACTGTGGTGGTCGGTGTGGTGGCCGTGGCTGCTCGTGTGGATCGTGACCGTCCTGGCGCTCGTCGTGGCGGTCGGGGTGGCGGTGCTCGCCTGGCGCGCGGCGCGCAAGTCCGCTCTGTCACCGACACCGGGCCCTCCCGTCTACGTCGACGGGGAGATGGTGTCGCGCATCATCGCGATGATCGACATCCCGCGGTTCCCCGCCGACGTCACGTCGACGGCCGAGCTCACCAAGGACGGCAAGATAGCCGTTCCGGGACTGGGCGAGATCGGCCAGTTCTCCTCCAGAAGAGGGCAGACCAGGGTCGTCCAGGAGGTCTTCGAGCCGGTCGACCTGGTCGGCGACATGGTCAAGGGCCTGGAGAACAGGGACGACATCGTGTACGTGAACCTGGACGAGCGCACCGTGCTGCGGAACACGGCCCTCGAGCGGCTGATGGCCTCGTGGGAGATGGCGACCGGTCCGCTCAGGCTGCGGCGGGTCACCCGGTACGTGTGGGTGGAGGGCGTGTGCCGGATGACGTCCCAGAGCAACGGCACGACGGTGTTCCTCGCTCCGGTCGGCGAACCGGCCGAGGACGGTCCACAGGTGCGGCTGGAGTGCGGCGACCGCTGGCTGCTGGGTGACTCGGTGCCCCAAGGGACCTTCAACGCCCATTGCCTGGGCAAGGTGCAGTCGTGGAACGAGGACACCCGGGAGCTGGTCATCCTGCCGATCGCGATGTTCCAGTGACGGGGCGTGCGATGCTTGGCCCATGGCATCGGTACCGGAGCGGTTGATCGACGCCGCGACGCGGTTGTTCGCCGCCAAGGGCTTCGACCGGGTCGCGGTGCAGGACATCGTGGACCTGGCGGGCGTCACCAAGGGCGCCATGTACCACTACTTCGGGTCCAAGGACGACCTGCTGCACGAGATCTACGGCAGCCTGCTGCGGATGCAGACCGAGCGGCTGGACCACTTCGCGTCCGGGTCCGCGCCGGTGGCCGAGCGGCTGCACGCGGCGGCGGTCGACGTCGTGGTCACGTCGGTGGACAACTTCGACCAGGCGCGGGTGTACTTCCGCTCGGCCGACCACCTGGCCGAGGACAAGCGGCGCGAGATGCGGGCGGAACGGCGGCGCTACCACGAGCGGTTCCGGTCGCTGGTGGAGGAGGGGCAGGCCGCCGGCGTGTTCCGCACGGACGTGCCCGCGGACCTGACCGTGCACTACTTCTTCGGCACCGTCCACCACCTCGGCCAGTGGTACAGCGCGGACGGGCCGATGTCGGCCAAGCAGGTCGGCCGGCACTTCGCGGACCTGCTGCTCGCGTCCTTGCGTCCCGTTTCGGAGGGTTCTTCGTGAAGTCCGACCTGCACCGCTACCTGAGGTCCGCGCGTGAAGCGGTGCTGTGGAAGCTGGAGGGCCTGTCGCCCTACGACGCGCGCCGTCCGCTGACGCCGACCGGGACGAACCTGTTGGGCCTGGTCAAGCACCTGGCGGGGATCGAGGTCGGCTACTTCGGCGACACGTTCGGCCGCCCGTTCCCCGAGCCGCTGCCGTGGGCGGACTTCGAGGACGAGCCCAACGTGGACATGTGGGCGACGGCCGAGGAGTCCCGTGAGGACGTCGTCTCCCTCTACCGCCGTGCCTGCGCGCACGCGGACGGGACGATCGAGGCGCTGGACCTGGACTCGCCGGGCGCCGTGCCGTGGTGGCCGGGTGACCGCGGTGCGGTCACCCTCCACCTCGTCCTGATCCACGTGATCGCCGAGACCAACCGGCACGCGGGCCACGCCGACATCGTCCGCGAGCTGGTCGACGGCACGGCCGGTCTGCGCGCGGGCAGCGACAACCTGCCGTCGGTGGACTGGGAGACCTACCACGCGAAGCTGGAACGCGTCGCCCGCGAGGCGCGGGCCTGAGCCGTCAGACCCCGCGGCCGCCCGGGCGTGCTGCCGGCCGGGGCCTCGGCGAACGCCTGCCGGGCGCCGTCGTCGAACTCCACCTCGCCGCCGCGGGCCGGTCGGCGTCACCGTCGCCACAGCACCGTTGTGCCACATCTCGGCCAATACGCCGCCGGCGTGGCGCCTCATCGGTTACATACTTCGCATGCCGATCTACTTGCGCGTCACCTTGGCACTGTCGGCCGTGGTGACCGCGGTGTGCGCCCTGGTCCTGACGGTCGCCGTGCTCTCCGGCACCGCGACCGTGCAGCTGGAGCAAATGCGGACGTTCGACCGGATGGAGCTGTCCGCCAAGGTGTTCGACCAGCTCCGCGACCAGCACCCCGACTCCGGCATCACGGGGTGGAGCGGTGACGACAGCTCGGCGCCCTGCCCCGGCCACATCGCCATCAAGGAAGGCGTCACGTTCAGCTGCACGTTCATGGACGACGGCAGGGAGCGGAAGGTGCGGGTGCACATCAAGGACACCTACAGCGGCGACCTGGAAGTGGGCCCGCCGTCACCGTGACCGGGCACGGCACCCGGACGAGTGCCGTGCCCGTCGGTTCAGGCGGCCGGCACCAGCAGGACCACGGTCTCCGCCACGCAGCCGGGCTTCGGGTTGCCCTCGATCTCGACGGTCACCTTCACCACCGCCTGCTTGCCCTGCGCCGCGTCGGTGATCTCCGCCAGCTCGGCCCCGGCCCGCACCCGCGACCCGACGGTCACCGGGCTCGGGAAGCGCACCTTGTTCAACCCGTAGTTCACGCCCATGGCCAGCCCCTGCACCGTGTAGATGTCCCGCACGAGCAACGGGATCAGGGACAACGTCAGGTAGCCGTGCGCGACCGGCGCGCCGAACGGCCCCGCGGCGGCCTTCTCCAGGTCCACGTGGATCCACTGGTGGTCGCCGGTGGCGTCGGCGAACAGGTTGATCTCCGACTGCGTGATCTCGTGCCACTCGCCGTGGCCGAGGTGCTCGCCCTTGGCGGCCGCGAATTCCTCCAGGTCAGCGAATACCCGCATGGTCAGTCCTTCGGTCCGCCGGCGACGTAGATGACCTGACCGGACACGAACCCGGCGCCCTCGCTGACCAGGAACGACGCCGTGTGCGCGATGTCCTCGGGCGTGCCGACGCGCTGCACCGGGATCGCCGCGGCCGCGCCCTTCTTGAAGTCCTCGAAGTCGACGCCGACCCGGGCCGCCGTCGCGGCGGTCATGTCGGTCGCGATGAACCCCGGCGCGATCGCGTTCACCGTCACGTTGAACTTGCCCAGCTCGATCGCGAGCGTCTTGGTGAACCCCTGCAGGCCCGCCTTGGCGGCCGAGTAGTTCGCCTGGCCCCGGTTGCCCAGCGCCGACGTGCTGGACAGGTTGACGATCCGGCCCCACTGCGCCGCCGTCTGGAACTTCTGCACCGCCCGGCTCATCAGGAACGTGCCGCGCAGGTGGACGTTGATCACCGCGTCCCAGTCGTCGTCGGTCATCTTGAACAGCAGGTTGTCCCGCAGGATGCCCGCGTTGTTGACCAGCACGGTCGGCGCGCCGAGCTCGTCGGCCACCCGCTGCACGGCCGCGTCCACCGCCGCGCTGTCGCTGACGTCGACGCCCACCGCGATCGCGGTCCCGCCGGAGGCCTTGATCTTCTCCACGGCTTCCGCGCAGCTGTCCTCGTCGAGGTCGAGGAGCGCGACGGCCATGCCGTCCTGCGCGAGCCGCGTGGCTACGGCGGCGCCGATGCCGCGTGCGGCACCGGTGACGATGGCCACCCGTGCGTCCGTCTCGGCCACGGTCAGTCCTCCTTGATCTGCGGGCCTAAGCAACCGCTTAGTAACCTACCGGCGACGTCGCCTTGACGCCAGAGCGTGTCAGGAGAACCATACCGACTGGTCGGAATGCCAGCCAGAGGAGGCGCGGTGGAGTTCTCGGGCAAGGTCGCACTGGTCACCGGTGCCGCGAACGGCATCGGCGCGGGGGTGGCACGCCGACTGGCCGCCGCCGGCGCGTCCGTCGTCGTCGCGGACGTGGACGACGCGCGGGGCCAGGCCGTGGCCGACGAGATCGGCGGCGTGTTCGCGCACTGCGACGTGCGCGACCCCCGGCACAGCGAGGCGGCGGTCGCGACGGCCGTGGAGCGGTTCGGCGGGCTCGACATCGCCGTGCTCAACGCGGGCATCGCCACCGGCTTCGGCCTGGGTGAGGACTTCGACGCCGAGCGGTACCGCGCGGTCATGGGCATCAACCTCGACGGTGTGGTGTTCGGCGTGCACGCGGCGTTGCCCGAGCTGAAGAAGCGGGGCGGCGGGCGCATCGTCGCCACCGCCAGCATGGCGGGCCTGATGGCCATGCCCATGGACCCCCTCTACGGCGCGAACAAGGCCGCCGTCGTCGGCCTGGTGCGCGGCTTGGCGCCGGTCGTCGCCGCCGACGGCATCACCGTCAACGCGGTGTGCCCGTCGTTCGCCGACACGGCCATCATCACCGGCTTCAAGTCCGCCTTGGAGTCCGCGGGGATGCCGGTCATGAGCGTGGACGACGTGGTCGACGCGTTCGTCTCCGTGTTGCGCGACGGCAAACCAGGTGAATGCTGGTTCGTGCAGGCCGGACGTCCCAGCGCGCCCTTCACCTTCCCCAACCCGCCGGGCCCGCGCACCGCCACCGGTGAACGCGTGCGGCTCGACCACGACCCGATCGCCAAGGAGAACTGAGCACCGTGCGCGCCATCCAGATCACCGAGTTCGGCGGACCCGAGGTCCTCACCGAGGTCGAGCTGCCCGACCCCGTGGCGGGCGAGGGCGAACTGCTCGTCGACGTCAGCCGCGCGGGCCTCAACTACGCCGACACCCACCAGGCCGAGAACTCCTACCTGTCGAAGATGGAGCTGCCGCTGGTGCCCGGCGGCGAGGTCGTCGGCACGGCGGGCGACCGGCGCGTGGTCGGCCTCACCAACTTCGGCGGGTACGCGCAGAAGGCCGTGGTGCCCGAGGCGACCGCGTTCGACGTGCCGGACGGGGTGGACGACCTGACCGCGTTGAGCATGGTCGTGCAGGGGGCGACGGCCTGGCTCCTGCTGCGACGCAGCGCGCACCTCGAGCCGGGGGAGAGCGTCGTCGTGCACGCCGCCGCCGGCGGGGTCGGGTCGCTGGCCGTGCAGCTGGCGAAGAAGTGGGGCGCGGGACGCGTCATCGCCACCGCGAGCACCGAGGACAAGCGCAAGCTCGCGCTGGACCTGGGCGCGGACGTCGCGGTCGACTCCACCGCGGCGGACATGACCGATGCGCTGCGCGAGGCCAACGGCGGGCGGCGGGTCGACGTCGTGCTGGACATGACCGGCGGCGCCGTGACCGACCAGAGCATCGCCGCGCTGGCGCCGTTCGGGCGGCTCGCGTTCTACGGGATGGCCAGCCGGGAGCAGCCGACCCCCATCGCCCCGGGCAAGCTGCTGGTCCACTCGACCACCGTCGCCGGCATGTGGCTGCCGCACGCGTTCAAGCTCCCGGGCCGCGTCGTCCACCGCGCCATGGCCGAGCTGTTCGACCTGGTCCTGGCGGGCGACCTGCGCGCCGTGCCGGGCGGCGAGTACGGCCTGTCCGAGGTGCGCCGGGCGCATGAGGACCTGCGCGCCCGCCGCACCACCGGAAAACTGGTCCTCGACCCGTCACGCTGAGGTTCGGCTCGGCTCGGCCTAGGCGGATTCGGTCGTGGCGCTCCCGCGCAGCTCCGGGATCCGCTTGCCGAGCATCGAGTGGAGCTTCTCGGCCGCGTCGGGGCTCAGCGCGACGGTCGCGGCGCGGTCGAAGCTGACTTCGTAGTCGCCGTCGGCGGTGATCGACTCGTCGAACACCGCCTCACCGGAGACCCTGAGGTAGACCGAGTGCTCGGTCGCATCCGACTTGGCCTGCTGCTTCACCATCTGTGGACAACTCTCCTCTTGCTTCGGCCCGGCCCTATCTAGGCTATCTAGATAGATTGACGATGTTGAAGCTACTCAAAGGGTCCGGAGCTGTCTAGATAGGTTCTACGATGGAGTGATGGTGCAGATGAAGCCGTGGGTGGAGATCGCCGAGGAACTCCGGCGGGAGATCCACCAGGGCGTCTACAAACCAGGCGAACGGCTGCCGTCGGGAAGCGTCCTGATGAACCGCTTCGGGGTCGCCCGGCAAACCGTCCAGAACGCGATGGACCAGCTCCGGGCCGAAGGGCTGGTGCTGAGCGTGGCCGGCAAGGGGTGGTTCGTCTCGGAGCGGAAGCCGATCGTCCGGCTTGCCCGCAACCGCCTGAGCAAGGCCGAGCGGACCGAGGGGCGCGGAACGTTCATGTCCGATGCGGCGGCCGGTGGGTGGCAGCCCGCGGTCACGGTGAAGATCCGCCGGGAGCACGCGAGCGAAGACGTCCGCTCCCACCTCGGGCTGGACGCGGGGCGGGAGCACGAGGTGGTGGTGCGTGACCGCGTCATGCGTGCCGATGGCGAAGCGGTGCAGCTCGCCGTGTCGTACCTGCCTGCCGACATCGCCGGTGGCACCCGGGTCGAAGAGGTCGACACCGGGCCGGGCGGGACCTACGCGCGGCTGGAGGAGTTGGGCTTCGAGCTGACCCACTTCACCGAGGTGGTGTCGGCACGCTCACCGCAGCCTCGTGAAGCGGAACTCCTGCGGGTCCCGTTCGGCTTCCCCGTGATCCAGGTGATCCGGGTGGCCTTCGCGGGCGACCGCGCGGTCGAGGTCAACTACATCACCATGAGCAGTGACCGCTACCAGCTCGTCTACCAAATAGACGCCGGCTGACGTCGACCGCGCGATGATCGGCCGAAAGGTGGGGTGCCGTCGCTCACGCTCGGGCGGCGGCACCCGTCCCGGGCAGGTCAGTCGCTCAGTTCGGCCAACGCGGCCTTGACCTTCGCGAGCTCGGCCTCCAGCTCCTCCATCCGCGTGCGGTGCTGGGCGCGGGCCGCCTCGATGACCTCGTCGATACCGCCCGCGATGTCGTCGTGCAGCTCCTTGGCCGCCCGCGACACCGCCGCGGCCGAGATCGTCAGGCCCTGCACGACCCGCTTGGTGCCGTGCACCAGGTCTGCCTGCCACTCGCCGTCGGCGGTCCCGGTGACGGTCAGCGTCAGCTCGACCGTGCGGGTCTTCTTGGCCGTCGACTTGGGCCGCTTCGCCGCGGGCTTGGCCTCCGCGGGCTGTTCGGGCTGCTCTGCCTGTGCCACGGGTGCGACCTCCTGCTGCACGGGTGCGGCGGGCGCCTCGGCGTCCACCGTCTCTTCCTGCTCCACGAGCGTGTCCGCCTGCACGTTCTCGTCGTCCTCTCTGCGCATCCGGCTCGACCCGGCGTGATCATAGAACACGTGTTCGATGGTGGGTCGATTGCCCCGCACAGCGTAGGGTGTCGGCCTTGTGAGCGGTTGGAGGGACTTCCCCGCTCGCCGGTTCTTGGACCGGTTGAGCGACGAACTCGGAATTGCGGCGGTGCTGGCGCCTGGCGTCCTGGCGCCGGGGGTGCTGGCGGCGATCGACCAGCACGGTGCGGCGGTGCGCGACATCCTCGCGTTCGGCGTGCCGGCGGCGGCGGTGGCCGGCGCGGTGCTGCTGGCCGGGTACGCCAAGGGCGTGCTCGACGAGGCGAAGGCGCAGGGCTGGGAGCCGCCGGCGATCGTGGACTGGGCGAACGCGGACTGGCTGACGCTGAGACTGGCCTCCGTCTGCCACCTCGCCCGGCGCGACGAACCGGCGTTGGAAGGCTAGGGCGAGGTCTCGCGCGGAAACGCTGATCGCACCACGTCACGCCGGCTAGCCTGAGGTCGGGAGCCGACCGCGGGGGGCGTGAAGGTGAACACAGCCTTGAAGGTGATCGCCGCGTTGGGCGGTCTCGTCCTCGGCGTCGTCTACGTCGCGACGGAGCTGACGACGGTCTCGGTCGACGCCGAGGTGGTGCCCGTCGAGCACAGCAAGGCGACGCATCCCCAGTGGCGCCCGGTGGTGCGGTTCACGACCGCCGATGGCCGGTCGGTCACCGCCACGCTCCCGAAGGAAGGCGAAGCCCGCCGTCCCGGGGACCTCGTGGCCATCCGCTACCACCCGCGCGACCCGACGCGGGCCGATTACGACGACGACCGCGTCACGTCGATCGCCTTCACGTTCCTCGTGGGTCTGGCCGTGGTGTCGACCGTCAACTCGGTGTTCCGGGACTTGGCGGCCGAGCGGAGAGCACGGCGAAGCAGGCTGGGCCCGGGCGGCGGTCGCACGTGGAGTTCCGCGGAGCCCGGCCATCGACGCCCCGGCGGACTGCCTGAGCAGTTCCTCTGACCCGGGTCGGCACCGGTGGCATTGAACGCGCCTGCGGCGCTTCGGCCTGCCGTTTTGTCGGTGGGTGCCGGCAAAATAAAAGCAGGGGTCCCCTTGGCGAGGACCCCTGCGTAGCGTTCTCAGGTTGTCAGCGGACGGTGGCGCCGGTCAGCGCTGCTCGCCCGGGGGGAACTGGCCGGGGTGCGGCTGAACCGGTCGGGTCGGCTGGGCCTGCGGCATCGGCTGGCCCACCGGCGGCGTCGGCATGCTCGCCGCGTGCGCCGGGGTCTCGGTCATCCGGGTGGTCTGCTCGGCCGGCGACACGCCCTGCGCCGTCCGCTGCACGTCCTCACGGCCGCGCTGGTAGGCCTCGGCCTGCGCCTTGGCCTGCGGCGCCTCGTTCTCGGCCTTCGTCAGCCAGCCCTCCCACCGCTGCTGCATGGGCTTGATCAGGCCACCGCCGACGCCGATGACGGCGATACCGCCGACCGTGGCCAGGATGGTGATCAGGATCGGGGTGGTGACGGTGGTGGCGACGCCGATCTGGTTCAGCGCCGCGATCACGCCGAGCGCGATGATGAACCACGAGGCGATCTTGCCGAGCGTCGGCCCGTAGGACAGCCCGCCGAGCGCACGCGAGGTGATGTCCTGCACGGCCCGCGCGATGGCGGCGGCGACCACGATGATCACGATCGCGACGATCGCCCTCGGCAGCCAGGCCACGATCTCGGTCAGCAGGGTGCTCACCGGGTTCGAGCCGAAGATCCCGAACGCGATCTGGAGCGCGATCAGCAGCACCGCGTAGTACACGATCTGCGAAACCAGCCCCGAGGCGTCGAACTTGGAGCGCGCCATCGCGTCGCTGAGCCCACCGCGCTGCACGGCGCGGTCGAAGTGCAGGCGGGCCAGCAGCTTCTTTACCGCCGCGCGCAGCACCCGGGCGACGATCCACCCGATGAGCAGCACGACGAGGAATCCGACGAGTTTGGGCAGGAAGGTCACCACGTTGCGCAGGGCGTCACCGGTGGCGTCACCGATGCCTTGGGCCTGCACCGTCTGCGCGGCGAGCAGGGCTTTCATCGTCTTCGACCTCCTCGGTCGACCGGTTCGTCTCCAGCAACCGGTTACCCGAGGTGGCCACGCCAAACCTCTCGTCCTCCGACCGGGTGACGCCGGCGAAGGCGCACCGTGATCGGCGGAACCTCCCGCCCGGGAAACGCCCTGGTCAGACCTCTGGCGGCAGCTGGACCGCCCGGTCCACCTCCACGTGCGCGACGCCGGGCACGGCACCGAGCAGGTCGCCCACCCCCGGAGCGACCTGCCCGGTGACCACGCCCAACCCCTCCAGCACCTGCTCGACCACCATCCCGGCGTCACGCAACGCCGCCACGACGGTGGGCAGGTCGGCCACGCTGTCGTCGGCGACCGAGACCACGACCTTGTCCACGGGCGCCTCCGTCAGCGGCTCAGGGAGCTTGCACCAATCCTGCACCCACATCCGTGGAAGGCAAGCCCAGGCGACGACCGGTTTGCGCCAGCCTCGCCCACAGCTCCCACCCGCGCGCGTCGTGCTTCTCCGCGATGAGCGCCGCGACGCCCGCGACGTGCGGCGTGGCCATGCTCGTGCCCTGGATGCGCTTGTGCATGCCCAGGCCGCCGTCCTCCTTGTTCCAGCTGGAGTAGACGTCAACGCCGGGGCCGACGATGTCGACCTGGCCGACGGTGTCGACCGTGCCGCACGAGAAGAACGCGATCGCCCGCTGCACGTCCACCGCGCCGACGGAGAGGATCGACGGGCAGTTGGCCGGGTGGCCGACCGGCGCGACCTTGCCCGGCCGGTTGCTCTCGTTGCCGGCCGCCGCGATGATCAACGTGCCCTTCGCCAGCGCGCGCATGGCGGCCTGCTCGAAGATCTGCGAGTGCGGCGTGCCCGGTCGCACGCTCGCGCCCAACGACATCGAGACGACCGCGCAGCCGTTGGCGATGGCCCACTCGATGCCCGCCAGGATGCCGCTGTCGGTGCCGCTGCCCTGGTTGGACAGCACCTTGCCCGCGTAGATCTCCGCCTCGTACGCGACGCCGTAGCCGGGACCGCCGCTGGCGGCCTTGCGCGGGCCCGCGGCCGAACCGATGCAGTGCGTGCCGTGGCCGTGCGCGTCGTCCACCGTCTCACCGGGGACGAACGACTGCGTCATCACGGTGCGGCCCGCGAAGTCGGGGTGCGCGACGGTGAAACCGGTGTCGAGCACGGCGACGCGCACGCCCTTGCCGGTGGCCGAGCTGATGTTCGCGCCGACGGCCTGCAAGCCCCACGTGAACACCGACTCGTCCACGGCGGGCGCCGCGGTCGTGTCGGGCGGCGCGGTGTAGGCGTGCACGACCCGTTCGGCCTCGACCACGGAGATCGGGCCCGGCGCCTCGGCGGCCCGGGTCAGCTGCTGGACCTGGTCCGGTGTCGCGTTGACCACCGCGATGCCGAGGTCCTGGAAGATGACGCCATCGGCCGCGGCGACCTCGGCCCCGGTGGCCGAGTCCGCGGTGCTCGCGGCGCTGATCCCGGCGACCCGGTTCATCTCCCTCGCGCCGGCCGTGACCGACTTGTCGTCGAGGAGCACGAGGAAGCGGCCGGTCGTCTCGGCTTCCGTTGGTTGTGACATGACGACCCCCTTCGGGGTTGGACGGCAGTCAGGTGTAGCGCCGGATCACGCTCGGGCTCAATCGGCCGGAAGAGTTGGCCGCGAGCGCCGAGCGTGTTCGTATGCCGTAGTGGAGCCGTCAGGGCCCGAAGAGATACAGGTCAGGCCGTCGCCGGTGCGGGACCACGCTTTCGGGTGAACTTCCTGGCCAACGGCTCCACCACGCGTGCCGCGACCGGCCCCAGCACCGCCATCAGCAGCACGTAGGCCGTCGCCAACGCCGCCAGCTGCTGGTCCACCGCGCCGGACGCCACCGTCAGCGACGCGATCACGATCGAGAACTCGCCGCGCGCCACCAGCGCCGCGCCCGCCCGCGCCCGGCCCATCCGACCGATGCCCTGCCGCCGCGCGGCCCACCACCCGGTGGCCACCTTCGTCAGCGTCGTCACCACGGCCAGCGCCACCGCGAGCGCCAGCACCGGCGGTATCGACGCCGGATCGGTGTTCAGGCCGAAGACCACGAAGAACATCGCCGCGAACAGGTCGCGCAACGGCTCCAGCATCCGGGTGGCGTTCTCCGCCGTCGACCCCGAGATCGCGATGCCGAGCAGGAACGCGCCCACCGCCGCGGACACCTGGAGCTCGGACGCCACACCGGCGACCAGCAGCGCCGCGCCGAGCACCTTGAGCAGGAACACCTCCGGGTCGGGGCTGTCCACCAGCGCCGACACGTACCGGCCGAACTTCAGCGCGATCACCAGCACGACCGTGATGGCCGCCAGGGAGATGCCCACCGCGGTCAGCCCGCCGACGAAGCTCACGCCCGCCAGCACGGCGGTCAGGATCGGCAGGTACACCGCCATCGCCAGGTCCTCGAACACCAGCACCGACAGCACCACCGGGGTCTCCCGGTTGCCCAGCCGGCCCAGGTCGCCGAGGACCTTGGCGATGATCCCGGACGACGAGATGTAGGTGACGCCGCCCATCGCCAGCGCGCCCAGCGGCCCCCAGCCCAGGATCAGCGCCGCGATCACGCCCGGCGTCGCGTTCAGCACGATGTCCATGAGCCCGGCCGTCCACGACCGCTTGAGCCCCGTCACGAGCTCGGCGGCCGAGTACTCCAGGCCGAGCAGGAGCAGCAGGAGGATGACGCCGATCTCACTGGAGAGGTGCGTGAAGTCCTCGATGCCGTGCAACGGCACCAGGCCGCCCTGCCCGAAGGCCAGGCCGCCGATCAGGTAGAGCGGGATCGGGGAGATGCCGATCCGCCACGCCATCTTGCCGAGCAGGCCCAGGCCGAAGAAGACCGCGCCGAGTTGGATCAGCGCGAGTGCGGTGCTGTGCAAGGTGTTCAGCCACCGCCCAGCAGTTCGGCCGCGGCGCCGAGGCCGTCCGCCGTGCCGACCACGACCACGAGGTCGCCGCCCTGGAAGACGAAGTCGGGGCGCGGCGACGGGTGCACCGACCCCGCGCGCACGACGGCCACGATGGACGCGCCGGTGCGGGTGCGCAGCTCGGTCTCGGCCAGCGGGCTGCCGTCGAACCGGGAGCCGGGCACGATCGGGAACTGCTTGGTGGAGATCCCCGCGACCTCGCGCTGCTGCTCCTGCAGGTGCGCGACGAGCTGCGGCGAGCCGAGCAGCCCGGCCAGGGTGCTCGCCTCGGCGGGCGTCAGCGCTATGGACGCCGTGCAGTCGTCCGGGTCGTCGAGAGACGAGACGATCAGCTCGAACTTGCCGTCACGGTGCGTGATCACCCCGATCCGTCGGCCCGCACGGATCATGAAGTCCTGACGGGTGCCGATCCCCGGAAGCGGCGTCACCTCGACGTTCACACCATGTGATCCTAGTCGAGTGACAGGACTGGTTCGCCCGATCGATCGAGGCTGGGTCGTGCGCGACCGCGTGCCCGGGCCGGACGTCGACGAGTTCGCCGAGCCGGAGCGGATCGTCGCCGCGCTGGCCCGCGCCCGTCCCGGCACGCTGCTCGCGGTCCAGCACCCGCACCGCACGCCCGCCGCGCTGGCCGCCGGGTCGAGCCTGCTCGACGCCCTGCCGCACGCCGTCGCGGAACTCGCCCACCTGCGGCGCAACGCCTACCGCGAGGTGCGGGACGTGGTCGCGCCGTACCGGGTGGACGGGCCGGACGGCACCGCCCACGGACTGCTGTGCATGGTCGACCCGGCCGCGGTCGGGCACACCGAGGAGGTGTATCCCGACGTCGTCGCCGAACGCGCCCGCGTGCTGGCCGGCCTCGGCTGCGTGACGAGCGCGGCGATGCTGGTGCCCGTGGCCCGCGAGGTCCGGCTGACCCGGCTGGTGGCGGAGGTCGACGACGAGCCCGCCGTGTCCGTGGTCGATCCCGGCGGGCGGCGGCACTGGCTGTGGCTCGTCGGTCCGGGAGAACGGCAGGACGCCCTGCTGGACGCCGCGGGCGAGCACCCGCTGATGGTGGCCGACGGCAACCACCGGGTGGCGGCGTCGGCCGGGCTGTCGGGGCTGTTGGCGCTGGTCACGGCCGGTCCGGACCTGCGGATCGGGCCGATCCACCGGGCCGTGGCGGGCAGCGGGCTGTCGCTGGCGGACATGGTGGTCGCGTGGCGGGGGCTCGGGCTGGTGGTGACGCCGGTCGACGCGGCGACCCGCCCGTCACCGGGTGTGGTGGTCGTGGTGGCCGGGTCGTCCGCCGTGCGGGTCGAGCTGCCGTCGGCCGGCGTGGACCACGCGTTCGTCGAGGCCGTGCTGCTGGACAAGGCGCTCGGGCTGGATCCGGAGAGCCCGCACGTGCGCCCGGTGACGGGTGACCTGCCCGCCGAGGGGGTCGACGCCGTGCTGCTGATCGCGCCCGTGCCGCTGGCGGACGTGCTGGCCGTGCACGAGGCGGGCGGTCGGATGCCGCGCAAGAGCACCTACTTCTCGCCGAAGCCGCGCAGCGGGTTGTTGCTCGCAGACTTGGGCTGATCGGGCGAAGTGGCACTCTCGGTTTTATGGTGAGTGGCTATTTCCTGATGCCACTTCGGGGACCACGCTGGTGGCGTGTACGTGCCCGCCCACTTCGCGCCCGACGACGAGTCCGTCCGTGACCTGCTCCGGCGGCACGGCGCGGCCGACCTGGTCACCGCCACGGAGCGGGGGTTGGTCGCCACGTTCCTGCCGTTCGTCTACGACGAAGAGGCCGGGGTGCTGCGAGGGCACCTGGCCCGCAACAACGAGCACTGGCGGCTCCCGGTGGTGGGGGAGGGGATGGTCATCGTGCGCGGGCCGGACGCCTACGTCTCGCCGTCCTGGTACCCGGGCAAGGCCGAGCACGGGCGGGTCGTGCCGACGTGGAACTACATCACCGCGCACGTCCACGGGCAGGTCACGTTCCACGACGATCCGGAGTGGGTCGGGCGGGCGGTGCGGGAGTTGACCGGGAAGCACGAAGCCGGTCGGGAGCGGCCCTGGGCGGTGGACGACGCGCCGGGGAAGTTCATCGCCGGCCAGCTGCGCGCCGTGGTGGGGGTCGAGGTGGCCATCACCAGGGTCGAGGCCAAGTGGAAGCTCAGCCAGAACCGGCCCTCGGCCGACGTCGACGGCGTGGTCGCCGGGTTGCGGGCCGAGGGCGACGACGCCTCCGCCGCCGCTGTCGACCGGGCCCGGCGTCAACCGGCCGCCGCCGAGTAGTCCACAGCTTCCCGGCCCTTTGACGAGTAGTCCACAGCCTGGCTCGCGAGCGCCCACACCGTCAGACCTTGCCGGCAGGATAAAAGCAGGGGTCCCCTTGGCGAGGACCCCTGCGCAGCGTGGGTGCAGCGAGAACCCCTGCCCAGCGTGGTGCATCGAGGTCCCCTGCCCAGGGTGGTGCATCGAGGGCCCTTGCGCAGCGCCGTGCATCGCAGAACGGGCCGACGTCCCAGGCGAGGCTGCGCGCCCCCGGTGCCTCTGAGACCGCGTGCCCTCGATGCACCCACTCTGGGCAAGGAGGTCTGCCGCCAAGGTCGACGTGGTGCTGCCGGCCTGACCGCCATACCGAGCAGCCCCACACGAAACCGGAGCCGACGTCGTGGCCCACGCGCCACCCTCGTCACGCCGGAAGGCGCGCCCGTGATCTTCCTCGCCCCACCGGCGGCGTCCGGCGTGACCGGGCGGGAGTTGCCCGGTCGACAAGGGCGAGGACTGGCCCTGATGCGGGTGTGACGGGCCACACCAGGCACAATCAGAGGTTGACGACCGTCGTCGCGTTGAGGAGGAAATCCCGTGGAACACGGTGAGCTGCGTGGCGTGGTGGCCCTCGACGGGCCCTCCGGCACCGGCAAGTCCTCCGCGGCGCGCCGGCTCGCGGCCACTCTGGGCGCGCGTTACCTCGACACCGGCGCGATGTACCGCGCGGTCACGTTGGCCGTGCTCCGCGCCGGCGTCGACCTCGCCGACGCGGCCGAGGTCACCGAGGTCGCGAGCGCCGCGCTGGTCGTGCAGGGCACCGACCCGGACCGCTCGACCACGGTCCTCGACGGCGCGGACGTCGGCGCCGAGATCCGCGGCCCCGAGGTCACGCTGGCCGTGTCGCCGGTCTCGGCCGTGCCCGCGGTGCGCGAGCTGCTCGTCGCCGAGCAGCGCCGGATCATCGCGGAGGCGTTGGAGCAGGCGGGCGGCATCGTGGTGGAAGGCCGGGACATCGGCACCGCCGTCGTGCCCGACGCGCCGCTCAAGGTCTACCTGACGGCCGACGCCGAGGCCCGCGCCCAACGCCGCGCCAAGCAGGACAGCGCGTCCGGCCGCGAGTCCACGCTGGACGCCACGCTCGCCGACGTGCAGCGGCGTGACGCCTACGACTCGTCACGCGCGGTGTCGCCCTTGCGCGCCGCCGACGACGCGGTCGTGCTCGACACGACGTCGCTCGACCTCCCGGGCACGCTGGCCGCGTTGCTCGACCTGGTGGACGCCCACGGGCTGCTGGCCCAGCCGAGCGGACGGGTGCGCGGGTGACCGGACAGCTCCCCGGGGGGTCGGCGCCCTGGCTGCACGACGTCGGCCGGTGGATCGGGCGCACACCGCTGCGGGCACTGTTCCGCGTGCGGGCGCGCGGCGTCTCGCGGATACCGCTCGAAGGCCCCGTGGTCGTCGTGGCCAACCACAGCTCGATGGCGGACGGGCCGATCCTGTTCGGCCTCCTGCCCCGGCGCGTGGTGTTCCTGATCAAGCAGGAGATGTTCAAGGGCGTGGCGGGCACGCTGCTGCGCAAGATCGGCCAGCTGGCCGTGCGGCGCGGCGAGCCCGACCGGGCGCCGCTGCTCGCCGCGCAGAAGGTGCTGCGGGCCGGTGGCGTGGTGGGCGTGTTCCCCGAGGGCACCCGCGGCACGGGCGACGTGGCCGAGGCGCAGGCCGGCGCGGCGTGGCTCGCCCGCTCGACCGGCGCGGTCGTCGTGCCCGTCGCGTGCCGGGGCACCCTGCGCCCGCCCGGAACCCGACGGCGGTTCCGGCCCGTGGTGGACGTGCTCGTGGGTGAGCCGTTCGAGCTGCCGAGCGACAAGGGTCGCCAGGCGCTCGTGAAGGCCACCGAGCAGGTCCGCGATCGCTTGGCCACGCTGGTGGCCGAGCTCGACAGTCAGCGAGGAGAAGTCAGATGACGGACTTGGACGGCACCTGGGCGGACGAGTCCGACTGGACCGCGTTCGACGAGACGGTGGAGGGCGAGGAGGGCGGCACGCCGCCGATGCCCGTGCTGGCCGTGGTCGGCCGCCCGAACGTGGGCAAGTCGACGCTGGTCAACCGCATCATCGGCCGACGTGAGGCGGTCGTGCAGGACGTGCCGGGCGTGACCCGCGACCGGGTCGCCTACGACGCGCTGTGGAACGGCCGCAAGTTCACCGTGGTCGACACCGGCGGCTGGGAGCCCGACGCGGTCGGCATGATGGCCTCCGTCGCCGCGCAGGCGGAACTGGCGATGGCCACGGCCGACGCGATCCTGTTCGTGGTCGACGCCTCGGTCGGCGCGACCACCAACGACGAGGCCGCCGTCAAGCTGCTGCGCCGGTCGAAGCGGCCCGTGCTGCTGGTCGCGAACAAGGTCGACGACGAGCGGCTGATGTCCGAGGTCGCGTCGCTGTGGTCGCTCGGCCTCGGCGAGCCGATCCCGGTGTCCGGCCTGCACGGACGCGGGTCCGGCGACATGCTCGACGCGATCCTCAAGGCCCTGCCCGAGACGCCGCGCGAGACCTACGAGGCCGTCCGCGGCGGCCCGCGCCGGGTCGCGCTGGTCGGCCGGCCGAACGTCGGCAAGTCGTCCCTGCTCAACCGGCTCAGCGGGGAGGACCGCTCGGTCGTGCACGACGTCGCGGGCACTACCGTCGATCCCGTCGACTCGCTGGTCGAGCTGGACGACGAGGTGTGGCGGTTCGTCGACACCGCCGGGCTGCGCAAGCGGGTCAACTTCGCGTCCGGCGCCGAGTACTACGCGTCGCTGCGCACGAAGGCCGCGATCGAGTCCGCCGAGGTGGCGATCGTGCTGCTGGACGCGTCCGAGCCGATCAGCGAGCAGGACCTGCGGGTGCTGACGATGGTCGTGGAGTCGGGGCGGGCGTGCGTGCTGGCGTTCAACAAGTGGGACCTCGTGGACGAGGACCGGCGCCACGCGATGGTGCGTGAGCTGGAACGCGGGCTTGTCCGGGTGCCGTGGGCCGAGAAGGTGAACATCTCGGCGTTGACGGGACGCGCGGTGCGCAAGCTCGCGCCGGCGCTGCGGACCGCGTTGAACTCCTGGGACACCCGCGTGCCGACCGGCCGGCTGAACTCGTGGCTGAGCGACCTGATCGCCGCCACCCCGCCGCCGGTGCGCAGCGGCAAGCAGCCGAAGGTGCTGTTCGCCACCCAGGCGAGCACGCGTCCGCCGACGTTCGTGCTGTTCACCACCGGTTTCCTGGAGGCCGGGTACCGGCGGTTCATCGAGCGCAAGCTGCGCGAGGAGTTCGACTTCCAGGGCAGCCCGGTGCGCATCTCGGTGCGGGTGCGGGAGAAGCGCACGAAGAAGTGATCGGCCGGACGGGGGCCGTTCGTCGCGGCGGGTTGCTCCGGCAGGCGGAATGCTGTTGCCTGTCGTCGTGCCGGTGCGATTGGTCCTCGCCGATGACGAGGCGCTGCTCCGTCGGGGGCTGAAGGTCCTGCTCGAAGCGGACGGCCGGGTCGAGGTCGTGGCGGAAGCCGCGGACGGCGCCGGCCTGCTGGAAGCCGTCCGCCGGTGCCGGCCGGACGTGGCGCTGGTCGACGTGCAGATGCCGGGCATGGACGGGCTGGCCGCGTTGCGCGCGCTGTTGGGGTGGCCCGACCCGCCGGCGCTGGCCGTGCTGACGACGTTCGACCTGGACGACTACGTGACCACGGCGCTGGAGCTCGGCGCACAGGGCTTCCTGCTCAAGGACGCCGAGCCGGACGCCTTGGTGCGCGCCGTGCTCGACCTGGCCGCCGGGGGAGCCGTGCTCGACCCCCGGATCACCGCCCGGCTGCTGCCCAGGATGCGTGCCGCCAGGCTGCGGCGGAGCCCGCAGCTCGACGGCCTGAGCGCGCGTGAGCGGCAGGTGCTCGAACTGCTGGCGAGCGGGCAGCCGAACAGCGCCATCGCCGGGGCGCTCGGCCTCAGCGAGGCGACGGTGAAGAGCTACGTGTCCACCGTGCTCACGAAGCTCGGCGTCGAGAACCGCGTCCAGGCCGCCCTCGTCGCGCACCAGGTGGGCACGTGGTGATCGTCCTGGAGGTCCTGGCCGTCGTGGTGCCCGCCGCGATGGTGCTGCTGGCCGACCACGTCCCGTACACGTGGTCGATCCCGACGGCGCTGGCGGCGTGCGCGCTGCTGCCGGTGCGCCGGTGGCGGCCCTGGGTCGCGGCGCTCGCGTGCCTGCCCGGCCTGGTCGGCGGCCTGGGGCTGCCGCCCACCGTCGTCGCCCTGTACCGCATCGGCCGCAAGTCCACCGTGCCGGTGATGATCACGTGGGTGGCCCTGGCGACCGTGCTGCCGTCCACGGTGGTGGTCGTCAGCCAGGGCCTGGCTCCCGGCGCCGCGCTCCTGACGTTCGCGTTCAGCCTGTTCGTGGCCGGCGCGCCCACCGCGCTCGGGGCCCTGATCACGACGAGACGCGAGCTGACCGCGAGCCTCGCCGAGGCGTCCCGGGCCCGGATCGCCGAGGTGGAGGCGCGCGAGGACGGCGCCCGTGCGGCGGAACGTGCCCGGATCGCCCGTGAGATCCACGACGCCGTAGGTCATCACGCCACCCTCATCGCGGTCGAGTCGGCCGCCCTGGCAGCCACCACGGAGGACGTCAAGACCCGTGACACCGCGCTGCGCCTGCGTGCGTTGGCGAAGGAGGCCCTGGCCGAGATGCGTGCGGCGCTCGGACTCCTCAACACCGAGCCGACCCCGGGCTTCGACGGCCTCTCGTCCCTCATCGACCGGGCGCGTGCAGCCGGCCTGACGGTCGACTACGAAGACCGAAGCGAACATCCCCCACCACCAGCCACGGGCCGCGCGGCCTACCGCGTGGTGCAAGAAGCGCTGACCAACGTGACCAAACACGCCCCCGACGCCTCCGTCCACGTGCGACTGTCGCAACAGGACGATCGCCTACGCGTGACCGTGACCAACGACCGCCCCTCGACCCCGCCGGCACCGTCCGACCAGGGCGGCCACGGCCTGCACGGCCTGAAGGAGCGGGTGACCCAGGCGGGCGGCACCTTGACCACCACGGCCCGCGCCGACGGCGGCTTCGTGATCGACGCGACCCTACCGACGGGTGCGTCGAAAGTTGACGCAGATGACTCGACTTTCGGCGGTAGTGCACGAAACCCGGCGAACGCATAGTAGTTCGCGAGGCGTCGCCCGGGGGAACGGCGAGACCGAGGGGACCAGGGGCCCGCCAAGCGCGGGCCCCTGCCATTTCCGCAGGTAGGCCGCCTGATCGACCAACCTGGGGGGTCGCGTCGGAGGCCCGTTGGGAGTGCGCTAAGCTATGCGCGCACCCCACAACGGGATGCGGCCGGGACGTGGCGCAGTTTGGTAGCGCACTTGACTGGGGGTCAAGGGGTCGCAGGTTCAAATCCTGTCGTCCCGACGGTCTGAAGAAGCCCGCTGGCTTGGGAAGTTTGCCCAGGTCAGCGGCCTTTTTCGTGCGCTGGTGTTGATCTTCGGCCGGTCACGAACCGGTAACTTCGCGATCTTGGTTAACACTGTTCTGGAGCGAACTCAGGAGCGGACCGCTCCAGATCTTTGGCCAACGCCAAATGGGGTCGTCCCGAACGGGTGGATCCGCCCAACCTGCGCCAAACATCACCCGTTGGCGTGAACTGGCGTCACCGTGCGCCGAGCGTGCTGAACCAGTTCTGACCCGCCCATATGGTCTCCATTCTGCTTCAATCGACGCGTTCGGACGCAGAGCGGCGATCACCGTGCCGCTGATCGCCGGCGTATGGACGGCACGGTGCCGGAGCGGGCCGGGCGCTACGGCGCATCGACTCGATCGACGCGACCGCGGTGGCCCATGCGCGAACTGTCGACGACGTCCGCGTCGCCGAGTGGGCAAGGGGTATGCGGCGATGCCCTGGCCGGGTGCGCAGGTTCGAATCCCCGGCGGGAGTACCAAAGGTTGGGAACAGGGCTGACCAGCGGTTTTATGCCGGCAGCCTGGTGGTGGAGTCATCATTCGGCCTATCCGCGCCCGAGTAGCGCCTGGGGACAAGTCGCTCGGACCCGTCCCCACGACAGGCGATCCCTCCCCAGCTGAGCGACCGTGGATTGCCTCAATCAGCCAGGAAGGGCGGCCGGAAGTTGGCCTCGGCCGAGACCGGCAGCGCTTACCCTCGCACAAGGAGCGCTCTCTACGACGCGCGGTCGAGCATCTCCGCCCGGAGCACATCCGCCTCAAACGTGGACAGTCGACTGGAATTCTGCAATCGACTAACCATTGCGGATATGCTGACGCCGAGCTCGTTAGCCATTGCCCTGAGGTCATCGACCCTGATCCGCCCCTGATGAGCAGGCCACCATCTGTCAACCAGATGCAGCGGAATGAGGAAAGCTGCGGCGAAGGCATTAGCCCGTTGCTCGATATCCACCGGCGCCCACGGTCCACTCGCCACCGCTATCTCCGTCGCCCGATCCTGATCTAGGAGTAGATGCGCCAACTCGTGTGCGAGAGTGAATCGCTTGACGGCTGGACCGGTTCCTCGCCGATAGCTGTCATTGATGAGGATGTGAGCCGCATCGTCGTCTCCGATCATACTGACCGCACGGACATCCGGATCACTCAGGCTGACGTGCCCGACCACGACGTTGAGTGAGTCAAGCACCTTTTCCACGTCGACATTGGCAGCGTCGGGCTCGCCGAGCAGCGACCATGCCTCTTGACCGTAGACGCTGCCTTGTTCCCCCGGCGAGAGCCCCATCGGATCCCATGACGCGCGGATGACATCGCCGTGCCGGTGCAAAGTGTCGGCAGCCGGACCCGCTGTCCCTCGGCGCTCGAGCAATGCCCTGTAGATGGCAACAACGTCACCGGATGAGACGTCGGGGGCCAACGATCCGAACAGAAGGCTCGCGGGCGTGGAATGGATCGCAAGCCCGGTCGACAGTGCTCGGGGCTTCGTCAGGCTGGCTAGCGCAGATGCACCGTTGGGTACTGAATGGACTACCTCGGCCCATAGGTTCTTGAAGCGATCAAGAAGATCAACCGCACCCGACAGCCATGCCACGCGCTCCGCTTCGCGGCCGACGCCTGAAAGAGCTTCGACGCTGTCGCGCAGAGCTTCGATACGGCTTCGATTGGGATGCCGCTTCAACAATACATTAGCGAGACTGGCCAGTACATCGCCGAGAGTGTCCGCGACAGCCTGCACCGATAGGCGTGACGTGGTTACCGCCTGCGTGAATGTTATTCCCCAATCTTCACCTGCGAGTGGTTCGCGACCGGTAGAGAACTCGACCCAATCCCCGTATCTGCGGATAAAGAGATCGGGAAGGATTGCCCCGGGGGCGCTGGATCGCAGCCCATGACGCAGGTACCAATCCTGGATCCGCTCCGGATCGAGCACGGCATGCGAGTCGCTCTCCACCGCGAGCGCGGCACCTGCGAAGGCTTGAGCGGCGTCGAGACCTCTGTCCACCAGTGGCGGTCGCTCTTCATGCAGCAGCGCGTCCCAGTGCTCGACCAACCACTCCGCGATTGGCAGAAGGTACCAGTGGGCCCCGTGGATGGTCTCACCTTGAACGGTGTGCTCGCAGACGTTGACACCATTGATCCACAAAGCAAGTGAACCCCAACTGGCGCGCTCGTCTGCATCAACCATCCAGTCACCCGATTGATCGGCAACCAAGGCCAGCTCTACCGCGAAGGTCGCGGTATCGCCCGATAGGTATCGCCATGTGACGGAAGACATGTCACCCCTTCAGCTTCACGCGGACCAGACGGCCGTCGGCGACCCACTGCCGCTGGACGGTGATGGGCACCTCGCGCCAACTGACGGGGAACCCGTGCCAGATGATCGTCTGGTCCGGGTCAGCAGCGTTCTTCGTGTCCGGGTGCGCGCAGTAAGCGCGTTCTCCATCCGTGTTGTAGCGCTTGCCGGGCTTCGCCGGGTCAGCGGTTGCAGAGGCGAACAGCGCTACCCCGTCCACGTCGACGGGGCACAGCGTGCCTCGTGCCCCCGGCTGCCAAGGCTGCTTGTGGCGTGGGTTGGCGGCGTAGACGTCGGGCACTGCCCCTCCCTCGGCGGACGACAAAAAGCCCTGATGCGAAGGCATCGAGTCTCAACGACTGGACGCCTCTCGCTCAGAGCTTTGAGTGAAGTCTAGCACCTCACGCGAGCGTTGGCCATCGGGCCGCCCGCGCATCGCGGTAGTCGAGATGCCGCTGCGGGGGGTACGACGACGCATAGCGTTGCCCTCGCATCCTGGCTGACCATCGCACCAATCGGAGCCCTGTATGTCGCCCAAGAGGACGTAGTGGGCGTTGCGGTCTTCAACCAGTTAGGCAACGCCGCCGATGGCTTCCAAGGCGGGGTCGGTGTACTCGTCGAGGTTGTCGCCGGCGAGGTCGGCGAGGGCACCGCATCCGGATGTTTGCTCACGCCACCGGGTGCTTCCTGTCGACTGCCACGGGCGAGTAGTGGTGATCAGAAGGTGTCGGCACTCCGCGACTCTGGCGGCCAGCACGTCGCGCTCGGCCGGATCGACGTCGAGGCCCCACCGGACCTTCAGCATCACCTACGCCGCGAGGTAGCGGCACACCGCAGGCTCATTCGGCGGCATCCACTCCGCCGAGTCCTTGCCGGCCTTGCTAATGGCCGGGTCTGGCGCCAACCGGTCCCCAGCACGGGACGGCCGCGGGGAGGTAGGTGACCGCCTCGTGCAGTATGACGGTATTGGTGAGGATCCGGTGGTGGCCCAAGCCGTTGGTGGTGATCAGTGTCGAGTCGGGCCAGGCCGATGCCAGGGATTTGCCGTTGTCGTGGCCCACCTCCCGGTCGAAGGCACTGCCTCGGAGGCCGTGTCGAGCTGTCGCTCGCCAGGGGCTTGCGGTTGGTGACGACCCGATGACCTGCGAGCGTGAGCGCCCCTCACGGTCGGGTGGAGCGGCAGAAGTCGCGCCGCCATCGCCTCTCAACGCCTGTAGAACCCCGGTCAGGAAGATCAACGGTGTGGATGGAGCGTGGCGGCGATGCGATCTTGGGTGCGAGCGGTCGCAGCAATAGCGGTCAGCGCCGTGTCAGCTCTCGTGCTGCCGGGACCGGCTAGCGCCGACGAGCGACAACTTCAAGGCGTACTGCCGCTGCGCGAGGCGGTCGCACAGCTCACGGTGGCCGACGAGAACCGCGAGGGCTACGAGCGGGACAAGTTCAAGCACTGGATCGACGCCGACGGCGACGGCTGCTCCACCCGCGCCGAAGTACTGCTGGAGGAAGCCGTCGAGGCACCCGAGATCACCGGCCGCTGCACCATCACCGGCGGCCTCTGGTACTCCTTCTACGACGACACCTACGTCGACAACCCCCGCAGCCTCGACATCGACCACATGGTGCCGCTGGCCGAAGCCTGGGACAGCGGCACCTACGACTGGAGCCCCGAGCGACGCCGGGACTACGCCAACAACCTGGACGAAGCCGTCGCGCTCTGGGCCGTCACCGGCCGCTCCAACCGCAGCAAAGCCGACCGCGACGTGCGAGAGTGGCTGCCACCGCACGAGCCCGCCGTCTGCAGCTACATCACGGCCTGGGGCACCGTGAAAACTCGCTGGGGCCTGACCGTCGACCAGGCCGAGCAGGAGATGCTCACCGCCCGCGCCGCGGACTGCCCGAACGTCCCGATCACCACCCAGCCGGTCGCCTGAAGTCCCGCCTTCAGCCACCCAGCCTGCGGTTGGGCGGCTGAACGAATAACGGGCAACAAGTCGACCGCTTTGACCGCCTACGAGTGGCGAGGTTCGCTAACTGTCGCTCTCTACAGGCGATGTTGCGTCCGCCTCAACTTCGTCGACGTCGTCGAGGAGGTCGAGCGGCATGATGTATTGGGCAAGTTGCTTTGCTACGGAGAGTGGCCGGGGCAGCGAGATGGAGTACTCGTAGTGTGGCGTTGCCCAGCGGAGGTCATGTACGAGCGCGGCCCATTCTTCGGGGTCGTCGCCGGGTTGGATCGCCGCGACGGTGAGTTCAAGGGCGTGCGCGTTCCATACCATCGACTTGGTCGACGGGTTGACGAGCTGCCCTTTCCTCCACCGGGGGACGACTTTCGATGCGCTCTTGACGGCGTTGCTGGCGCTCCGGGGTTTCTCGCCGGTGCTGAAGAAGATGCGGTTCTCATCGGGCCATTAGCCCGGTGCATGGCCTTCTTCCTTGCTGTTGACGGCCCAGGCGTCGGGTACCTCGTCGCGTTCGGTCGTGCGTAGGCGGAGGTGACGCAGGCCAGGGTAACGGGTGATGTCCTGGGGATGTTGGCCGAACTTGATGGTGTCGATGGCCATGTCGGGGTTGTTGAGGTGCGGCCAGCCCCACCGAGAGGTGGACCAGGGGCTGCGAACCGAATGCCCTGCTCTGAGCGGTGATGTTGATCATGTAGGACAGTGGTCGCTTGGGCATATTGTGTGGGGGCCAGTTCATGACGCATGCGCCCTCTTCAGAGGGAGTGCGGTGGAACCGTGAGATCACCTGCTCGACTTCGGTTGATTCGTCGTCGGGATCCGCGTCGGGGTTCTTCGGCATCAAGTGGACGTGCTGGAGGTCCGGTGCGCTGAGCTCGGCGGCGATGACGTGGGGCAGGAGGCGGTAGAGCTCGTCGGAGCGGATCCGATCGTCGGTGTCGGAGGTCAACGTGGTGAAGTCGACGTTCAGCGGAGTCCAGACCAGCTCGGAATGGTGCAGCTTGCTCAGGATCGCGTCGGCCTTGCGAGGGTCGGTCGCCGTGGCGCGGACCCAGGTGGCGATGATGAGGAACAGTGACTCGGTGTCCACCTCGACGTCGCTGTAGATCCACGGCGCGTTCTCGCCGATCGTCGCGCGGGTGGCGACCGTGATGACGTCGGGTACGAGGCCGGCGATGACGTCGTTGAGCAGTGCGATCGGGATGGAGCGGATCTCTTCGCCGTTGCGGCGTGGCTTGGCCAGGGCGGTCAGTGGCTTCTTCCAGGACTCGGGGAAGCGCAACAGGTACAGGCGGCGTTCCCAGGGGACGTCGGTCCGCAATCGGAACGCGGCGAGTTGGAGGTCTTCGTATTTGGGCTTGGCTGGCATTGGTCACAGTCCTTCGAGCTGGGCGAGCGCTTCGTACAGGCAGCCGTAGAGGGTTTCGACGAGGTAGGTGTCGGGGTCGGTGCAGCCGTCGGCGAAGTAGGGCGCCAGAACGTCGCGCAGACCGATGAGCAGGCTCAGGGAGGCGTCGTCGCTGTTGTTCTCCGAGCGGCGGGCCGCGTTGGGGGCGAAGGCCGCGTCGCAGAAGTAGACCTCGGCGGGCACGCCGCCGCGCACCAGACGGCCGATCACCTGCCAGATGGTGACCAGCTGTGTCCAGGCTAGGGCCTCGCGCTCGCGTACCGGGAGGTTGCTGTAGGCGAGCTTGAGGTTGAGCAACCACCTCCATTGGCGGTGACCCGCGGAGCGGAATGCGGTGGCGCATCGCCCCAGGGCTGCGCGGTCGGCTGCTTCGACGGCGGGGAACCCATTGCGGATCTGGTGGGTGGCCCACCGGTTGACGCGCTGGATGACGTAGCTGAGGTCGTCGGGACGGGGATGGGGTCGGACGAGGAAGTAGGCGGCCCCGATCGCGGCTTGGCTGTCATCGTTGAGGATGTTGTGTCCGCGTTCGACGGCCAGCAGGGGTGCCACCAGGATCCAGGCGGATGTGTGGGCCAGGGTGTGCACGTCTCCGCGTCGCAGGCCGTTGGCGCCGTCCCAGGAGTCGGTGAACTCCTCGTCGTCGGCCACCAGGTGCAGGACCTGGTCCTGCCAGCTGGTGCGCAGCGAGACCAGGTGTTGGGCGACCATGCGGGCTTCGGCGTAGCTGCCGACCAGCAGCAGCAGTCGTTGCCGGTTCGCAGGCAGGGAGTCCCGGTGTTGTTCCAGGATGCTCTTGCCGGCGCCGGGGTTGGCCAGCTCGGCGATCATCTGCCGCAAGGCCAGTTCGCGTTTCTCGCCGAACTTGCCCGACACCTTGATCGGGGCCGTGGTGTCACCGGCGAAGAGGGGGAAGAACTCGAAGCGGCTGGCCCGGACCGCGGCCAGTTCCTTCTTCGGGGGCGTCAGGATCGCTGTGACGGGGATGTCGATGTGGTAGCGCGCCGAGGTGCCAGCCCAGCTCGTGCCTGACAGGAGCAGTACGTTGGGGCCGCGGTCGGAGTCGGTGCGGAACAACTCGTGCAGGTGCAGCAGTACCCAGCGGCCGACGCCGCTGCAGCGGAAGAACCGCAGGCGCCCCATTTTAGAGCGCCCCTTGCGCTGGTCGTGGTCCTCGTCGAGGTATTGGAAGCCCAGCACATTGCCCATCGGCGAGTCCGGGACGACGGGCTGGTAGTCCGCCGGGGCGCGGTGGAACAGGGCGGAGCTGGTGCCTTCCAGACCCAGCTCCATCTCCACGGCCCGGAACATGTCCATTGCCTGATCCAGGGATTTCGCCAGGACCGCGACCGCGAGGGTGAACTCGAGGCGGACGGCTTGGCGCTCCAGATCGTCGATGGTCAGCGGCAAGCCCTGCTCTGCGAGTTCTTTGGCGGTGGCTTCCAGCCAGTCGCCGACCCTGCGAAGACGAACCGACTCGTTGGCATCCCGCAGGACCTGTGCGGTGAGGGTGATCATTCGCTGGGTGAGCTCGTCGTCGGTGTCTTTCGCGCCGAGCGGATCGTCGATCACTCCATCGAAGGCCCGACGCAACCTGCGGTAGACCGGGTTGTCCTCCCAGCCCTCGGCGGGGCGGTGGCTGTTGGACTTGGCCGGCCCGAACCCTGCCCAGGACTGGGCCAGCTGCTGTGACAGCGTCCACTCAGTGAAGTACGCCTTGTCCAGCCATCGGCGGGACAGGGCCGGTTGCGGTCGCGCGCTGTCGCGTGACACCGCCGAGTAGATGATGTCCACCGCGATGTTGGCGTTGTCGAGGTTGACCAGCCAATGCCGCACCAGTGGCTCGTGCATGGGCTCACGGCCGGCTTGACGGATCGTCCTCTTGGTGCGGTCGATGACCTCGTCGAGCCAGGCGTCGTAGTCCTCACCGATGAGTTGCTGTTCGGGGCTGAACACCGAATCCAACTGAGCCTGGACCTGGTCGGCCTCGTCGACGATGATCAGGTCGCTGCGGCGCCACGCGAGTTCGAGATGGCGCAGCCGTTCCTCGTTGAGCTGCTTGGGCACCGGGGTGTGGATGAGACTCGCCGTGGTCGCAACCCAGACCGTTGCCTCCACCAAGTCGCGCGAGGGCTCATGCCGTTGGCAGGTGTGCCACGCCGGACAAGAGTGGACCTTCGGCTTGTCGGCCACGCCGTCACCAGCCTCGGGGATCAGACCCGAGCAGGGTGAATGCCGCAGTTCCCAGGGCGTCGCGGCGTGATCGCGCAAGCCGTCCAACGAGCATGCGGTGCTGGTCAGGTCGAACATCTGGTCGCCCACCGGGGCGATACGGCCGTTGCGGGGGTTGGTCAACCGGTGCAGGCGCGTCAAGTGTTGGACGCGGTTGGACTGCCCGAGCACGGGAGCCGCACGGACACCGAGAGCCTGGAGGTGCACCGTCTTGCGCAGCACCGCCGTCACGTTGTCGGCGACCACGCACACGCGCTTGTTGTTGAGGTGGCACCACAGAAGTAGCACTTCCACCAGCGTGCTCTTGCCTGCCCCGACCATGCCGATCATGTGCATGATCCCGGCGATCGTCAGCTCCTTCGACTCGGAGAAGCTGTCGTCGGCTTGACGGACTTCGAGAGTCACCCGCGTCAGCCGGTCCACCCAGTTCGACCGCATCTTCTCCGGCCACTTCAGCTCGGCCTCGCGATCGTCGCCCCACTGTGCCGCAGCGACCAGTTCCGACCACTTCAGATCGATCGGCTCCCGGTCACGTCGGGCCAGCACATCGTGGCCGCGGCCACGGGGGCGGCTGGGAAACCAGTCCGGGATCGTCACGCTGGTCGTCGGCTCGGCCTGGTTGAAATAGCGTCCAGGCCCAGCAGTCGTGATCTTGCTCGTCAGATCCGGCGGGGCATTGCACAGGACGTCCTCGTAGTAGTCGAAGCGGTCGCCCAGCACACTGGGCTCACGTTGTGAGGCCGTACCGGCGATCAGGTCCACTTCGAAGCCCCGAATGCTCTCCGGGTAGTCGACGTACTCTTCCAGCGCGGTACGCCAGTCCTCACGGTCCTTGAACCACAACACCAGGTGCCGAGCCACGCCGATCATGGACTCGTGTTCGGCCGGGACGGGTGTGCGGCCGACGTTCAGAAAGGGATGTCCACCCAGCAACGCCCAGGCGTCGAGGACCGACTGGTCCGGAGCGACCTGCTGGACCAGGTACAGCACCAGCTCGATGTCGATCAGCCGCAGTACCGCCCGCCCTTCCGGGGCATCCGATTCACGCCGCAGCGTCTTGGCGATGTCCTTCTTCCACGTGCTGCTGTCCCTCACGCCTGCGCCTTCCGGAACTCGCGGACCACCCGCTCGATGAACGTCTTCTCCGACACCGCCTCGACGCGGGACTGCCCCTTCAACCAGGCGCAGTGGTTCCGCAGAGCCCGCAGGTACTCGGGTCGACCCGCCGTCTGTTCCTTCGCGATCACGATGAAGCCACGCTCCGCGCCGCGCGGGACTATGAAGGGCCGCTCGGTCAACCGCCAGGCCAGCCGAACGGGGTTCGTCCACGACTTGACGTCAGCCGCCCACGGCACTTCCACCGGCAGGACGTCGCAGGCGTCGAAGTCGGGCCACAACCGCACGGTGACTCCCGCGCGCTCCAGCGCCTTGGCGATCCGCAGCTCCGCACGTCCCGGGCCGGACACGAACATGCGCAACTCGCGGCTCAGCCACACCACACCCTCCGAGGCGGGCAGTCGCTTCTTGATGGTCGTCGGCGCCGGGCAGTCCCACTCACCGCATCGGCGGACACCGTCAAGCTGCACGATCCACAGGTGTCCGCAACCTCCGCACACCACCGCCTCTCCGTCAACCAAGGCTTCCGCTGGCGCCGAGCGGTAGGCGTTTCGCAGGTGTTGAGCGAGTACCACGTAGCCGGGTTTGGCCATCGTGACCAGCAGATCTCGCTCCGACATGGCCGGCTTCTCCACCAAGAGTTGCCGAAAACGCACGTAGGCGTCAGGATCGTCGTTCGCCTTGCACACATCCAGCACACCGTGGATCAGGAGACGTTCCCGGATCTCGCCCTCGACGTCGCCACTCACCACCGCCCATTCCAGGCACGCCGTGCTGGGCTTGCCGTCCACCAGAAGCGCCTCGTCGTCGTTCAACCCCTCCACGTCAGGACGGAAGGGCCACTCCGAGAACGGGCGGTGCGCCCACGCCGCCAAGTCCATGACGCTGCGCGGCACTTCCGCGTCGGCCACGACGCCCATCGCCGTCAGCCGGTCAAGACCACGCTGCAAGGCAGGGGGATACGGCACCGGGAAGGCACCCTGCCGGTCCAACTTCTGCGCCAGTTCGACGAACCCGCTGGCCACAAGGCTGATAGCCACCGTGTTCCACTCGGCGGGCCACGGTCGGGCCAGCTCTGTCGTTTCGTTCAGTCGATGACGTGCGTCGCGCCATGCGCGGCAAGATAGACCTCGACACCGACAAAACCGGCCTCCGAGCAGCCGCCGTCCACGAAAGCGTTACCGAAGTAGCCCGTTCAGAGCAATTCGCTACTTTGCGTATCGGCAAGACGAGCCTTGCTCTCACTTGAGTAGCATCTGAGTTCACCAAGGGTGACGGATTGTAAGCGATCGGTGGTGTAACTAGCAGAGACCATCAAACGATCTTCAGACCGGTGGCTTCAGCGACCGAGCTGCCCTGAACGTGCATCGGACACTGAAGGCCGTCGTACCGGTGGTCAATACGACAGCACGGGGGGAAGCTGCGAGGTGACGGACGATCCCAGGCTGGCTGCTGAACAGCGTGCGCGAGGTCTGTCGGCCCGGGTGATCGCTGGGTCGGCGGCGGAGGCCTGCCCGGTCTGGCATGCGCGGCAGGATGCGCGACGTGCGGCTTGATCACGGCTGCGCGCGGCGGGCCCTGGGCTTGAGGTAGCGGTTGGCGTTACTTGACCGTCTGCTGGCCACGCTCGTGCACCTTCCGCACATGGCGGGATGCTTAGAGCATGGTTAAGGGCAAGCGTGGTTGGCGCACCCGGCAGTTGCTGCCCGTCGGGTCGTGGTGGCGACCGACGCTAGTGATCTTGGTGCCGGTAACACTGCTAACAACCGTGGCAGTGTTGGTGCTTCAACTGGTACTGGACACTGGGAGTTCGACTGGCAGGCTAGAGCTTATCCGGACCGCTCTGGCTGTCGGTGCCGGGACTGGTGCAGTCATGACCCTGGTGTTGGCCTGGAGACGGCAGTGGGCCACCGAACACGACGCCACCGAACGCCGACTGACTGACTTGTACATCAGGTCCGTTGAGCAGCTCGGGTCCGAACGGGCCGCAGTTCGCCACGGCGCACTTTACGCACTAGAACGAGTAGCTCAGGACAATCCGAAACACCGCCAGCTATAGTTGCAGTAGTCTGCGCCTACCTCCGTGCACCTTTCAGTCCACCTCCTGCCAAGCCGGGAACGCGCCGCCTGCGCGGAGTAGGGCGGTCGCTAGTCGGCGACTCGGCCCGGCGGAGTTCTTCTATTGCGGCCTTGCGCCGTGCCGTTCTCGCTCCACCTACTTCGACACCAAGTGACGAGGAACGACGCCAGGAACGCGAAGTACGACTCACCGCCCAGCGCCTTCTAGCTCGACATCTGCATCCGGGCGACAACACACGACGTCCCGTCGACACCTTTTGGCCGAATCTCGACGTCGACCTTGCAGGTGCAATACTTATCGATTTTAGCCTCACCGGCTGTCGCATCCGTCATGCACAGTTCAAAGGGGCAACCTTCTCTGGCGATGCCAGCTTTGACGGCGCTCACTTTGCTGGCGAAGCCCAGTTCAGCGAAACGATCTTCACGGGTCGAGCCAGTTTCAACGAAGTCGCCTTCACAGGGGACGCATCATTCGCGAAAGCCACGTTCGGCGGCGACGCAGTGTTCGGTACCCCGAAAGCGGGCAGGACTCGCTTCGCTGGTTACACATCCTTTGGCGAGGTGACGTTCGACGGGCGAGCGTCGTTTGCAGGAGTGGAGTTTGCTCAGGATGCCTCTTTCGAGGAAGCAGTGTTCACCAAAGATACTTCGTTTACCGGAGTTACTTTCAAGGGTGATGTCCTGTTCTATCAAGCTCATTTCGGGAATTTTGCCGGGTTCCGTGCGGTCACTTGCCACGGTGACGCATACCTAGGCGGAGTGACGTTTTCCGGTCATGGATGGTTCCAAGGGTTGACCTTCAAGAGAAGCGCGTATTTCACCTCGACGAGGTTCGCCAAGGACGTATCATTTTCCGGAGTCGTCTTCGCCTTCGTCGACTTCAGGGGTGCCGCGTTCGCTGGCGAAACACTTTTCAGCAGCATCCATTTTCTGTCGGCATGGTTCTCTCGGGTAACGTTCGACGACTCGGTTCAGTTCAGGACAGTGTTTTTTCACAGAGTCGTGGCATGGAATGGTACATGGTTTGCATATTTTCCGACTCTTGCTCCGCCGAATGTCAAGCTAAGTGCAGCCCTTACTCATGAAGATTCTCCAGCTTGGCCTATTGGCTGGACAACAACGGAAGACTTCGAGAAGGGTGACAAGTGGCTACGGCCAGTACCTGTGCCCGTGATCCTTCCCGAGAGGCCGGAAAGGCTCTAGAGCCAATCCGTCCATCGCCTGCACGCGGTGGTTTCGGTGGGTACAATGACGTCGGACGGCAGTGGATGCGGCATGAATTCCCGCATCCCCCGCAGTGCCTTTGGCAGGACCTCGGTCTCCGACGGCTCGACCCACTCGCCGTACGGCGACGGTGCTGATCACATGACGGAAGAGCCGAACCGGTGTTCGTGCACGTCAGCAGGAAGTGGGTGTCGCGATAAACTCGCAGAATTGCGGTTCCCGGCCCGCTGCTCCTCTCCGTTGTCCTCTGATCGGCCGTTATCGGCCCGCTGGTCCATCGGCTCGATGGGTATATGAAATTCACCTGAACGAGTTTCGCTATTGCGAGATGCTTGTTCTTATCGCGACTCTGGCCGGGTCCGCGACCGGTCAGGACCGTCCCCAGGCGACACCGTCCAAGCCCAGGGGCACGCCGAGGGAACGGACCACAACCCACATGCCGTGGTTGCGGATAGATCGACTTTCGGCCTGCGTGTGCCGCCGCGACACTGATGTCGTGCGGCGCTGGGCACCGTTGAACGACCGGCAACTCGCAGTCCTGCACCGCGTGGCGGCAGGCGACACCTTGAGCGCCCCCGCGGACGGGACGGCGCGGCTGTCGGCACGGGCGCTGCGCGACCGCGGGCTCCCGCTGCTGACCAAGGTGAACAAGCACTGGACGGCCGCCATGACGGACGCAGGCCGTTTCTATCTGGAACGCGGACATCACCCGAACCGCCCGACCACTCAGGACACCGCACCGGCCCAGGCGCGGAAACCACCTCGGGTCACTGCGCCACCGACCAACCAGGGTTCACCGCGGGAACCGCCCGCCGCCACCGCCCGACGCCGCGCAGAGGTGGCCACCGAACTACTCCGACGACTGGCGGCGAAAACCCTCGTGCGCCTCGAGTGCACCGATCAGCACACGCTCGCCGAGTGGCGACGAACCATCGACTACGCCAAACGCCATCGACTAGTACCGTCTGGAACGCGGCTGAAGACACTCCGCATCCAGGACGGAAGCCTCATCGTGCAGCTGCTGCCCGGAGTCCATCCGAGCAGCATCCGACGCAACCCACCGAGCCTCGTCGAAGTACCCATGCCGGAGCAGTTGCGCGACGCGCACCCCGCGATCGAGGAACTTCGCCGCGACACCCACCGCCTTATCATGCCCGAGCATTTGCGGCACCGATGCCTATTGATCCTGCACGCCTTGACTCAGGCTGCACTGCGAGAGGGCTACACAGTCCGCACCTGCCCCGTGTCGCCGTCGCGGTATCGCGAGTACTACGACCGGCAACGCGGCTACTATGAGCTTCCCCCGATAACCCGAGGCGGTTGTTACCTGGATGCGATCGGTGCCGCCGGGATGGTAGCTGGCTGGGTCTGAGCGGCGTGCCAAGCGGCTTCATACTCGTCGGGACTGAGCCAGCCGAGGTCCTTCTGGATGCGTTCGGTGTTGTAGAACCCGTCGATATAGTGGAACAGTTCGTTCTCGGCCTCGTCGCGGGTGCGCCAGGAGCGGCGGTAGACCAGCTCGATCTTCAACGTGGAGAAGAAGTTCTCCATCAGGGCATTGTCATACGAGTCGCCGACCGACCCCATCGACGGCAGGATTCCGTTGTCCGCCAACCGTTGTGTGAACCGGAAGGCCGTGTAGGTCGACCCGCGGTCGCTGTGGTGGATCAACTGCCCGTCGCGCACGTCGCGGGACCAGATCGCGTATTCCAGGGCGCCGAGCACCAGGTCGGTGTCGCAGCGGTCGCTGGTCTTCCAGCCCACGATCCGGTTGGAGAACGCGTCACGCACCGCCGCGAGCCAGAACACACCCTCACCGGTGCGGATCCGGGTCGCGTCGGCCACCCACAACCGGTCCGGCGCGGCCGCGGTGAAGTCCCGGTTCACCAGATCGGGTGCCGGTGCCGCTCGTGGATCCCGCCTGGTCGACGGCGTCCGCCACTGTTTACGCAGGAAGGCGCCCTGCAGACCGGCCTGGCGCATCAGCCGCTCGACCCGCTTGCGAGACACGCGGACGCCCCGACGCCGCAGGACCTGATGAACCCGCGGGCTGCCGTAGGTGCCGCCGGAGGCGGTGTGGATGTCGGTGATCTCGGCGGTGATCGCCCGGTCCTCGCGCTCACGGCGGGACGGGTCGGTCTGTCGGGCCACCCAGCCGCGGTAGGTGGAGGAGGAGACACCCAGGACCCGGAGGACGAACTCGACCCCGAAGCGGCCGCGAAGCTGCTCGACGAGCTTCACGACCGTCGCCGGGTCGGGTCGAGTTCCGCCGCGAAAAACGCGGACGCTGTCTTCAGGATCTCGTTGGCCCGCTTGAGTTCCGCGTTCTCCTTGTGCAGCCGGCGCAACTCCTCGGACTCGGTCGCGGTGGGCCGGTCGTCCCGCTCGCCGCGGTCGGACTCGTCCTGCCGGATCCAGTTCCGCAACGCCTCGTGATGCACGCCCAGCTGCTCGGCCAGGCGCCGGATCACAGGCTTCGGGACCGACTCGCGGTACAACCGGCCGTTCAGGCCCGACGCGCCCTCCTCCAGCCCGCCCCACCGGCCACCGCTGCCCAATCATCACACCACCGAGGGGCACTCGAAGGAGATCGTGGTGGACGTGGAGCGCTGGCCGACCGAGCGGATCGTCGGCCAGGGATGACACCGGTTGCCGCAGTCAGGATCGCGGGGGTGGCTGGTCTCTTCGGCCAACAGCGCCGGCGATCTGGACGATGTGTCCGTCCGACGGCAGGTAGCTGGTCGTCGAGCACGCCGCCGACGTCGCAGCCGCAGTCACCGCTGTCCCGGACCGGTCGCCTTGTCCACGTCGGGCGACGACTCCCCGACATCCCCGGCCTCGCCACCGGCAACCACCACCTCCGCTGCGGAACGCCGGAGCGGCGGTCTCCGGACCTGCCCGTCACCTTCACGCCGACGCAGACCATCACGACCACGACCAACGACCCCGAGCCGAGACCGGGACGGAGGACGCGGGCCGCCACGACGGCGTCCAGGTCTCGACGAAGTCACAGGCAGGAAGAGCATCAGCCTGCGGGCGGAGGAGGCCGACCAGGTCGTCGTGGTGCGCCGGGGCGCCGGGTCGATCCGGGCGTCTTTCCTGCATGGCTGAGGTTTTCGGCAGGCACAGCGCCGGATTCGACCTACTCCGCCACCGCATCCTCCTACCCTGACAGGTACTCAGCGTCACCACCGGCTATGGGCCAGAGCCGCTCGTTTGACAGACCCTATAACGGCCGACTATGAGCCAGAGTCGCTCGTTCTACAGTTCCTCTTGAAGGTCTTCTTCCTTCAATTTTTGTATGGCGCCCTGTGTGACTTCCAGATCTTTCCTGTATTGGGCGTTGTCGGGGTCGGTGGTGGCGAGGTGTTCGCGGATGGCCAGGGCGGCGTTGTAGTGGTGTTCGGCGGTGGTGGTGTCGCCGCGGGCTATGGCGAGGTTGCCCAGCTTGTTGTGGCTGACGCTGAGGTCGCGTTGGTATTGGGCGTTGTCGGGGTCGGTGGTGACGCGTTGTTCGGTGATGGTGAGGAGGTGGTGGCGTCGTTGGGTGGTGGCGGTGGTGAGGCCGATGTTCTGTAGTGCCTGGCATTCACGGTCGGCGAGGGCGAGATAGTTGGGGTGGTCGGTCGGGATGAGAGGAAGAGCATCGGCGAGGAGTGCCGCGACGGCGACCTGGCCTCCGAGCATGTCGCAGGCATGGAAGGCTACGCCCGTGGCCGTGTCGTAGTCGTGGTGTCCGGCCAGGTGGTGGATCAGGTCGGCGATGTCTTCGGTGCGTCCGGGCCCGGTGTTGAGGCGGTGTAGGCGCATGGCGGCACCACGTCGGTGGCGGGTGAGCAGTTCGTCGGGTGTGTGGTGTAGCGCGGTGGCGACCCAGGGGTGCATGAGCAGTTCGTCGTCGGGTGTGGTGGTGAGCAGGGTGAGGTCGCGCAACCTCTCGACATCCTGGTTCAGGACACGGAGTTGTTCGGGGGTGGAGCCCGGGCCGTGGCGGGTGTGGGCCAGGTCGCGGTGGGTGAGGGAGGCGCGGGCAAGGTTGGCTTGAAGGGCCAGTTCTCGTTGGTCGGAGGTGAGTTGGTCCAAGAGGGTGTCGAGCAGGATGTCTCGGCTGCCGAGGCGGACGGTGTCACTGATGCCGGTGGCGAGGTTGCGGCCGGGGCGGAGGTCGAGGTCTTCATCGCGGGCGAGGGTGCGGAGTTTGCTGGTGACGTGGCGGAAATCCGCAGCGGTGCCCTGGCGCAGCAGGACGTCGAGGAATTCCAGTAGTCGGGGGTGTCCGCCGATGGCGGCCGCGATCAGTCGTCGGTCGTCGGTGGACAGCACGCGCAGGGCGGGTAGACGTAGGAACAGGCGTCGTTGCTCGGCCGGTGAGAGTGGGGGCAGGTCGAGGCGGAGCAGGGTGTCGCTGTCGGGAATGGGGTGGCGGCAGGTGACCAGGATGCCTCCGGTGTGGGCGGCGTCGCAGAGCGCGGTGAACAGTTCGGCGAAGCCGGGGTCGAGGAACCGGCCGTCGGGGTCGAGGTTCTGCTCGAAGTCGTCGAACAGCAGCAGCAACCGTGTCCCGGACAGCAACCGCGCTACCTGGCCGACCTTCGCGGTGGCGTCCACTCGAGGATCGCGCAACGCCGCGACAAGCTGACTGTGGCGCGGGTCGGTGAGGGCGTCGGCGACGGCGTCGATCAATACGGTGGGGTTCCAGAGGCCGACGTGTTCGGCGACGGTCCAGGTTTGCTCGCGGGCGCGGGTGGCGATGCGGCCGGCGACGGCGGTCTTGCCGATTCCGCCGATTCCGGTCAGTACCACTCCGGCCCAGTCCCCGACCTTCTCCCGGTCCTGTGCCGTGCCGCGCAGCACGGCCATGGCGGTGCGTACCTGGGCCCGTCGTCCGATCAACCGCCCCATCGGCAGCTCACGAACCCCGGTCCCGCCGGGTGCCAGAGCCGGGCGGTGCAGCGGTGCGGCCGGTTGGGTGGTGGTGCGCAGGGGATTGTCGACGCCGCCGCAGATCAAGGTCGGGACCGCAGACTCGGGTCTCGGTGCTGGGGTGCCTGCCTTGCGGGCGCGTTCGCTGAGGCGTTCGGCGGCTTGGCGGCGGGCGGTGGCCAGGGCGGTGGACACGGGTGCCTCGGGGTTGCGGGCGAGGTGGGTGTAGAGGTCGCGGGCGAGTTCGGTGGCGTAGTCGTCGCTGATGGCGGCTTGCATGGCGATAACTCGGTCGGCGCCGTGGCGCACGAGGGCGGCGGCCAGTCCCGCGGTGCCGGTGGCGGCACCGCGGCAGCTGGACAGCACCACCAGCGGCAACGGCCGCTCGCCCGCCCGCAGCGCGGCCACCAGACGGTCCGCATCGGCGGGTACGGGGTGCCCGTCCTCGTCCTCCAGTTCGACGGTACTGTCGGAGCCGTGCGCGGACAGGTGCAGCACGTGGTATTGGTCGGCGGACAGAGCACGGCCGATCTCGTCCAGTGAGGCGACCTCCAGGATCCGCACCTGCGCCGCCACTGTGTCGGAGTCGGTCGTGAGTCCCAACTCGAGGTCGGTGACGGCGTCCAGCAGCGCCTGCATCTCCGCCTCGACATCCAACGGCGGGTTCGACGTAGCGGTCTCCTCCGGGGCGGCGACCGCGGCCAGGATCTTCAACGGCCCGGCCAGCGGCGGCGTCGCCGCACGTTCCACACCGTCCAAGCGACGGGCGAACCGCACACCGGGCACCGTGGCCGCCAAACGACCATCGGGTAGCCGCAGCAGTTCCACCGGTAGCGCCGACAATTCCTCCGGAAGGTGCACCACCACATCGACCGTGCTGCTCACCGGGCTGCGGTCGATCAGATTCACCAGCCGCCCGCCGGTGCCTCGTCTAACAGCGCCTCCCACAGCGCTTTGCCCAGCATAACCAGCCGCTCAGCACCCCGCGTGCTGCGCAGTTCCCCGTGCCAGGCCCAGATCCCGGCGGGCAGCGCCCGGACCTGCTCGCCCAGCAACGCGCTGTCGACCAACACGCGGGTCCGCACGTGGCCGTTGCCCTCGCGGTCCAGTCGCATATCCAACTCGTGCCGCATCGACCTTCCGCCGGGAAGACCCACCACCGGGCGTGCCGACGACGACAGGATGTGGTCGCGTTGACCGAGCACGGGCACGGTGCCGATACCCGGTTCGACCTCCGCGGGCTGGTCGAGCAGCAACCGCAGCAACGTCTCGGCACCGTCGAGCGTGTAATCCTCGACCCGGTACCACGTCGAGGTAGCCGGACCGAGAAAGTCGGGGATCCCCTCCCTGGACTGACCCGGCAGCACGACCGGCACGAACCTGTCCAGCGCCCGCCGCTCGCGGTAGAAGGCATCACGGATCAGACGGGCCTCCCACTGCACACCCCGTCCCTCATCCGGCTCGGCGGACCCCTCGGCGCGCTGTCGGTAGGCGGGGGAGGCGATGACGAGGATGTGGTCGGCTTCGCGGATCTGATCGCCCATCCACAGCGCCCAGTCCTGCCGCCGCTGGGCGGCGACCCGATCGAGCTTGGCGTCGATCCCGCACCGACGCAGGAAGATCCACAGATCCCGCACCCGCTCGACGCGCTCGTCCGACTCGTGCGCATACGAGATGAACACCCACCGCGGACCTGCTTCACCAGCCACCCGAAAACCCCACTCGTCTCAACGCGTACTTAAGGTTCACCCGTCCGGAACCGCCAACCGGGCCGACCGGAGGACGACGCGGCTGACACTGCCGCGTTTGTTCGTCGAGGCTGCTGCCGGTCGCCTCCACCGCTGCCGGTGAACCCGTAACCGGAAGTGGGGGTGGCACAACCTGTCGATCAGGGGCGGTCACGGGCGGTTGACGCTGTCGGAATCGCCGTCCGGAGAGCGCTCGACAAGCACCTGGTTGCCACTGTCGTCGTATTCCATGCCGAGGACGCGCTCGTAACGCAGGGCCGCTCGGGCCTGACGTTGCATCGGGGTGAACTCGTCCGATTGTTCGCCGTGGTGCCGGATCATCGGGGACACCCTGAACGGCTGCCCTTCGTTGTCCACAATGGTCGAGTAGCTGCCGCCCGCCCAGTCCCACTTCAGGAGCAGACCGAACGTGTGCGCGGCGTGCACCGCGTCGAACCGGAGCGGCAGCACGGCCTGACCGCCGGCGGGAACAACCACTCGACGGCTGTCGAAGTAGGCGCCCTTGTCCACGCCCTCGTCCACCAGCCGGGCCACTGGATAGGCGGTATCGAGCCGGAAGGTGATCGGGTCGTCGTTGTAGGCACCGGCTTCGATCCAGAACGCGGTCCCGTCCACGACAGCCTCGTCCCGTTTGTCGGTCACGATCGCATCCCGGACGACCACATCGTGCCCGGTGGCGTTGTGCAGGCTCAGCACGACAGAGGTCGGATCCCCATAGTCCGACAGGACGTAGGCGCCCGCCGCCAACTGCCGACGAAACAGCAGATCCATCCCCTGCACGTCGCGGGGCAACCGTAGGCTGCGCGCCAACTGGTCGGCCGCCCCGGCGTCATCCCGTCGGAAAGCATGGAACCACCCCTGGGAACAGGAGTGGATCGAGTCCACGCGGACCGTCAACGCCGACCTCTCTCCGGTCCCGCCGTCCGACGTGCCCTGCGGGATCTGTCCCAAGCCCATCAACAGCGACGGGGACACACCGTGGAAGTGCTGTATCCGGGTATAGGACACGACATCCCGACCCGCCTGCACCACGGTGCTCGCCCCGCCGGCGGAAGCGCGCTGGTCGATCCGCATACCACCTCCGCGGGCGCCTGTCCGGGGAGCTTGACCCGCCGCGGCCGCACTGTCAGGCCCGCCTGTATCGGCCCTGGGGGCGTCGCCCACAAGTGCACCATGATCGCGCCGCCCGAACGTCGGCACCGCCCCCAGCGGTGGCTCGACCTCCTCGGGCTGGTCCAGCAGGAAGCGGAGCAGCTGCTCGGCACCGGTCGGGGTGTACTCCCGCACCGTGTAGACGGTGGTGGAGGCCGGAGCGAGGAAATCAGGCACACCCTCCGTCGACTGACCCGGCAGCACCACCGGCACAAACCGGTCCAGCGCCCGCTGGTCGCGGTAGAAGGCATCACGGATCAGACGGGCCTCCCACTGCACCCCCTTGCCCACTTCCGGCGCCGAACGCCCCTCCGAGCGCTCCCGATACGCCATGGACGCGACCACGAGGATGTGGTCGGCTTGACGGACCTGGTCACCCATCCACAGCGCCCAGTCCTGCCGACGCTGCCCGGCGACCCGGTCGAGCTTGGCGTCGATCCCGCACCGACGCAGAAAGATCCACAGATCCCGCACCTGCTCAACATGCTCGTCCGACTCGTGCGCGTACGAGATGAACACCCGCAACGGACCCGAACCGCCACCCACTCGAACACCCCGCTCCCGATCCGTCACCTATACCAACCATCGTGTCAACGGTTCATACCGTTCCATCGAACCGGACAACCTCGAAAAATGCGGACTACCAACCTGGTTGTTGGCGAACGGGCCGTTGGAAGTGCGCAGTGGGCTGAGAGGATCGCGGGGCTGTATTGACCGCAGACGCCGTTGCTACGTGGGTCGAGTCAGGGGGCAGACGTCATTGCAGCGGCTCGCTGCGGGGTGGTCGCAGCTTACCTGCGGCAACGTGTCTGACCTGGCCACGGTCGAACGTCCACGCCGCCGTCTCTGGCCATGGGTCGTTGCCCTGCGACATGGAATGCGCGCTCCGGCGCGCTTTGCGCCGACCAAGGCGTTTGTCCTTCGCACACCAGGGTCGGTGGCGTCACACGAATGCGTGCTGCCGGCGGCTGAACGGCGCTGCTCGGGCGCGTGATCGGCGCTTACGCTCGACAACCCGTGTCGCAGTCGGTGAAGGAGGACCTGATGGCCCGTCGGCGCAGGACGAGCTTGCTCGCCGCAGCGGTAGCCGCTTTCGGTCTGAGCGTGGTGGTGAGTACGGTGGCGCCGGCGGTCGCCGCGCCGGTGGAACGGTTCATTGTCTTCGTCGACTACTACAGCGACGCGAGCTTGACCACGCTGGTCGGCTCCCGGACGTGGAACAACTGCCCGGGCGAGGAAGGCAGCTACGGCTGGGGCGCCCAAACCCCATACCACGCCACCACCTCCGAACCCTGCTGACCGAACCACCAGCCTCGGTGATCTTCTAGGCATCACCCATCCAGGTGGCGGTGTCACGATGCGCGCCGTGGCTCGGGGGTTCGGGCGCACACTTGTCCGATGCCCTTGCCGGACAGTGAACGACATCGGCGGCACGGTCATGGGCAACGCCGTGCAGATCGGTGCGGTGCACGGCACCGTCAACGTCGCTCCACCGGTGCCCGCGCGCACGGCCTTGGCCGGGCTGCCTCCGCAACCGGTGTTCGTGGGCCGTGAGGCGGAGGTGGCGAAGCTGCTGGACGCCCTGCGGCCGGGCAACGGCGCACGTGGTGACGCGGTGGTGGTGTCCGCGGTCGGTGGGATGGGCGGGATCGGCAAGACGGCGTTGGTGGTGCACGCGGCACGGCGTGCCGTGGCCGACGGGTGGTCCCCGGTGGCGTCCTGATGGTCGACCTGCGCGGTTACGACCGCGGTGGGCGGCACCTCACCGCCTCGGACGCGCTGCGGTCGCTGCTGGTGGCCATCGGGGTGCGGGCGGAGCAGGTGCCCACGGCGGTCGGCGAGCGCGAGTTGTTGTGGCGTTCGGTGTTGGCCGAGCACGACCGGCCCGAGCGGCGGATGCTGATCATCCTCGACAACGCCGCGTCCGCCGAGCAGGTGCGGCCGTTGTTGCCCGGTGGTGGCCACCGGGTGCTGGTGACCAGCCGGACCACCTTGTCGGGGCTCCAGGGCGCGCGGCTGCTGGACCTCGACGTGCTGCCGGACCAGCCGGCGACGACCTTGCTCGCCGCGGAGCTGACCACCGCGCGGTCGGACGACGGTCGGGTGCGGTCCGACCCCGCGTCGGCGCGGCGCCTGGTGGAGCTGTGCTGCGGCCTGCCGCTGGCGTTGCGCACCGCCATCGCGCTGCTGGCCGCCGACCCCACCCAGCCGCTGGTGGAGCTGGTCGCGGACCTAGCGGACGAGCGCGGTCGGCTGGCCGAGTTGGACGTCGAGGCCGACCTGTCCGTGCGCGCCGCGTTCAACCTGTCCTACCAACGGCTGGCCGACGCCGACGCCAGGGTGTTCCGGCTGCTCGCGCTGAGCGGCGGTCCGGAGATCGGGACGCAAGCCGTGACCGCGCTCGTCCGGGTGGACGAGGCCGCGGCGCGTCGCTCGCTGCGGCGGTTGGTGCACGCGTACCTGGTCGCGCCGGGGTCCGCGCGCGGACGATGGCGCATACACGACCTGTTGCGCCTCTACGCGGGCGAACTCGCCGAGCAGGACCCGGACCGCCCGGCCGCGGCGAAGCGGCTGGTGCGCCATTACGCCGACCTCGCCCGGTACGCCGCACAGCGGTTGGACCCGCGCGTCCCGGCGGATCGGTGCAGCCCTCGCTTCCCGTCCCGGGCCGACGCGGTGGCCTGGTTCGACGTCGAGCACCCCAACCTGGTGGCCGGCGTCGACCTGGCTGGCGAGCTCGGGCTGCGCGTCGAACTGCGCGACCTCGCCGCCGCGATGGACCCCCACTTCGACTTCCGGAAGAACTGGAACGCCTGGATCCACGTCGCACGCGCCGCCGTCCGCGCGAGCCAGGGAATCAGTGACCGGGCGGGGGAGAGCAACGCGCTCACGTCGTTGGGGAACGCCTACCACGGCGTCGGGCAGCACGAGAAAGCATTGGAGTGCCACGGACAGGCCTTGGCGCTCGCCCGCGAACTGGGCGACCGCTTCGGCGAGAGCAACGCGTTGTCCAACATCGGCAACGCCGAATGCGCGCTGGGGCGCGCCACCGACGCCGTCCGGCACTACACGGCATCGTTGACGATCCGCCGGGACATCGGCGACCGGATGGGCGAGGCCCGTACCCGCAGCAACCTGGGCCACGCCTACCTCGACCTGCACGACCCCGCGCGGGCGATCGAGGAGTTCGAGGGGGCATTGGCCATGGCGGAGGACGGCGTTCCGGACCGGACCGATCGTTACAGCGAGGGCGTCACGCTGCACCGGCTGGGCGACGCCTACCGCAGCCTGCACCGCATGGACCAGGCAGAAGGCTTCTACCAGCGTGCGCTCGCGGTGCACCGCGAGCAAGGTGACCGACTGGTCGAGGCGATTGCCTTGAGCAAGCTGAGCGACCGGTGGTTCGAGATGGGGCGCCGCGCGGAGAGCGCGGTCGTCGGCGCCGAGTCGCGTGGGATCCACGAGGAGTTGGTGGCGGCCACCGCGAGGAGGAGCGGGATCGAGATCGAGCGGTACGAGTTTCTCCGCGCCGAGCCGGACGACGGTGAGCTGCGGCCGGCGGCGCCGAGCCCGTCCTGTTCTCCCCACACGCCGATGGATCCGTAGCCGTCGGCGACTCCGCAGCCGTTGACGGCTCCGCGGAGCAGACGGACGCGTTGGCCGCGTTCGCCTCCGCGCGGGGTGCGAAGTTCACCCACATCCTGCTCAACCGCGGCGACACGCCATCCCAGCCGATGCTGACGGTGCGCGGCAGTGGCACGTTGGAGGATCTGCACCGCCTTGCCGGGTGGTGGCGGGCCGGCTCGGCGGTGGAGGGGCTTCGGGTCCTGCGGGTCCGGATCGAAGCCGCGCCGTGGAACGATGGGGTGCCCGCGTCCGACCTGGACGCTCCGACGAGCTGTACTTCGAGCACCACGTGAAGGTCGTGCTGCCCGCCGACGACCGCGGCGCGGTCGACTGGGTTGCGGTGGGCGGTTTCCGAGGACGGTGCGAACGTGTCGCGCAAAGCCCGGCGGCAGCGCGCGGTCGACACGAGGAGCGGTTCGTCACCAGCGGTGCCGCGGGGTCGGCCGGACCACCACCCGCACCCGGGCGCTCAAGCACTTCGACGAGGCGTACCGGGCGGGCGTCGGCTCCTCACGCTAAGTACGGCTTCAACCTGCACGGATGGAGTTATCGGCAGGTACAGGGCTCACCAGTCGGGAGCGGTGGAGCACCCCAGGCATAGCGCCTGCTCGATGATGGTGGACAGGTCGGCATCGTCGGCGCCGCTACGCAGCCACGGCACGACCTGCCGTAGCGCCACGCCACCCCAGAAGTTCCCCGCCTCGACCCACTCGCATTGAGCCGCGACACCTCATGGCTGTTCGGACGCTGTCTGACAACTTCATGGTGCGAAGCCCACCCAGGGGAGCGAAGTACGTGGACGACGCCACGAGTGGTCGCCGCGTGGGCCGGTGAGGCCGTAGCTCGCTCGGACTGCGGCAACCAGGTCCCGTCCGCGTCGAGTACCCACGTGAAGGCATTTGCGGAGCGATTCCGCGGAGGTGGGCCGGTTGTGTGTGGCCCAGTGCTCGGCGTCGATCTTCCGGGTCTTCTCTATGAGGTCGTCCACTGGCTGTTCGACCGATGGCTGCTCACCGGAGCAGTCGGGTACCCGGCGGGTGTCCGTCGTGATAGCCCGCAGGAGGTCTGGCCCTACTTCCGCCCGGCGCCATCGCCCAGGGCTACACCGCGCGGTCCGAGAGAAGGACACCAAGACCCATCAGCACCGCATCCTCGCCCTGGACCCGTACACGGTAAAAGTTCGCGCTGCACTGCCTTTGTCGAACGTGCCAATGCCTTTCTCCGCTGGCGAAGAGTTGACGATGCCGTTCGCCGACCGGTCATTTTCAGGTGGATAGGGGTGCTTACGTGTCCGTCCGCTGATCGATTGCAGCCTCGTAGAAGGCGTCGGCGAGGGCCATGATGACGGCGTTGATGGCGGGACCGTCGCTGAAGAAGTAGTCGGCCATGGTGTTGTGGGCTTCCTGGTTCTCGACGACGGCCTCGGTGACCGCGGCTTGGAAGTCCTGTGACTCCATGAACTGCTTCTTCGAGTTGACCTTGGTCTGGTTGACCAGATTCGGGTAGGCAAGCAGGCGCTGCACGAGCCCCTGCACGAACTCACGGACCTGCGACGCGGTGAACGACTCGGCGCCGAAAAGGTCGTTCATCTTGTCGATGACGACCTGGAGAGCGACGTACTTCGGCTCCTTCCGAGTGCCGGAGCCCGCGGCCCCGATCCCCTTCAGCTCACCGTCGCCGGTCAGCGAGATGTCGATCGTAGTCCTCTTGTTGTGCTTGACGCCGATCAGGACGACATTGGACAGGTCGACTTCCGCAGCCCAGGACGAGTCTGCGATGACCTTCTCCAGTAGCCGGAGGAAGATCGACAACATCTCCATGTACGGGTCGCCGTAGTCGATGACCTGACTCATGAAGTCGTAGAGCCGGACGTAGGTGGAGACGTCCTTGCGGAACAGGTCGAGCGTGTTCAGGGTGACCTTGTCTTCGGCCTCGATCGCAGACGCGTACCGGCGGGCGAACTCGTTCTTGGCAGGGCTGATCGCGGCCGAGAGCGCGTTGTTTCCCTTGCGGATGACCCACAGTTCGGCGACTTCACGCACCTGCTCTGGGGTGTAGATTTCAGCCTGGGCGAGCTTGGTGCCGAGGTGGAATACGACGTACGGGTCGGTCTCGATCTCCAGGGTGGCGTTGGTGAAGTAGGGTTCGAACGCGACCTGGATGTCCTCGGGCTTGTTCACGAAGTCGATGACGAACGTCTTGCGCTTCTGCTCCCCGCCCGCGGTGTGATGGGTGCGGTTGAGCCGGGACAGCGTCTGCACCGCAGCGACTCCGGAGAGCTTCTTGTCGATGTACATGGCCGAGAGCAGTGGCTGGTCGAATCCGGTCTGGAACTTGTTGGCGACCAGCATGATCTTGTACGTCGTACCCTTGAAGGCGGCGGCCAGGTCCGAGCCGGCGCCGGGGTTCAGGTTGGCCTCGGTGAACTCGTCGTCCTTGCTCGGCTGCGGCCCCCAGTCCGAGACCCACTCTTCGTCCTCGGCCATCGTCACCGAGCCAGAGAAGGCGACCAGGGTGCGGTAGTTGTACGAGGCGTCCTGGGCGGCCCGCTTGGCGATGTAGGCGTCGATCGCCTTCTTGTACTTCACCGCGGCCTTGCGCGAGTCGGTCACGACCATCGCCTTCGCCTTGCCCTCCAGCAGGTGGGCGACGTTGACGTGGAAGTGCTCGACGATGATCTGCACCTTCTGGCTGATGTTGGTGGGGTGCAGCTTCACCCACCGCATCAGCCCCTTGCGGGCTGCGGCCTCCTCGACCACTTCGTCACCATCGCCGCTCTCGGCCTGACCGGCGATCTTCAGCGCGGTGTCGTAGGACTGGTAGCCCCTGAGCACGTCGAGGATGTAGCCCTCCTCGATCGCCTGCCGCATCGAGTAGAGATGGAACTCAACCGGCTTCCCGTCAGGACCCTTGCGGCCGAAAAGCTCCAGCGTCTTGTTCTTCGGCGTCGCGGTGAACGCGAAGTAGGAGATGTTCTTCGACTCCGCCCGCTCGGTCATCTCCGCGGCCAAGATCGACTCCACGTCGACGGAGCCGCCCTCCTCGATCTCCCTGACCTCCTCGGCGGTCAACACGGCCTTCAGCTTGGAGGAAATCTGCCCGGACTGCGAGGAGTGCGCCTCGTCCGCAATCACCGCGAACCTCTTGCCCTTCAGACCCTTGTCTGCCCGGATCTCCTCGAGCGCGAACGGGAAGGTCTGCACCGTCACCGCGATGATCAGCTCACCGTTCTTCAACGCGGTCGCCAACAGACTGGACTTCGACTTCGCCCCCGCCTTGCGGACATCCTCCGGACTGATCGTGGCTACGATCTTCCCCGACCCGTCGATCTGCCGGATCGCCTCCTGGAGCTGCCCGTCGAGCACCGTGCGGTCCACGACGACAATCACCGAGTCGAACATCTTCTCGTCGTTCACGTGCAGCCGCGCCAGCCGGTGCGCAGTCCAGGCGATGGTGTTCGTCTTCCCCGACCCCGCCGAGTGCTCAATCAGGTAGCGCTGCCCCACCCCTTCCTCGCGCACAGCGGCCACGATGTTCGCCACGGCCTCCCACTGGTGAAACCGCGGGAAGAGCATGCTCGTACGCCGCACCGAGGTGCCGGTGGCGACGTCCCACTCCTCTTTGGTCTCCACGATCATCAGTCGGCCGATGATGTTGAGCCAGGCGTGCTTCTCCCAGACCCGCTCCCACAGGTACGCCGTCGCCGACCGCCCGCCCGTGCCGGGCGGGTTCCCCGCACCCTTGTTGTGGCCCATGTTGAACGGTAGGAAGTGCGTCTTCTCGCCCTCAAGCCGGGTGGTCATCGCGGCCAGGTCGTTGGACACCGCGAAGTGCACCAGCGCTCGATGCCCGAACGACAGCAGCGGCTCCGGCCGACCGTGCGTCAGCGGGTTCCGGTGCTTGCGGTACTGGTTGATCGCTTCATCGACGGACTGGGTGAAATCGGTCTTCAGTTCGACGGTGGCCACCGGTAATCCATTGACGAAGAACACCAGGTCGATGCTGCGCTGGTCAGCGGTGGAGAAATGCACCTGCCGCATCACCCGCACCCGCATTGCCGCGTACTGCTCGCTGGTGGTCGGGTTCAGACTAGTCTCGGGGTGGAACTGTGCCATCTTCAATCGGCCACCACCGACGTACTGCACGCCGTTACGCAGGAGGTTCAGCGTCCCGCCACCATGCTCAAGAGGCTTGTCGAGCGCCGTGGCCAGCACGTCGAGGAACTTCGCCTCCGACCCCGCCGCCTTCAGGGCCTTCTCATATGCCGCGTGCTGGGTCTGCTTCAACCACGTGAACAGGTCCCCAGGGAAGAGCGCCCGCTCCCGGTCGTAGCCGGTGTCGTCTGCCGAGTACAGCCACCCGTGGTCGGCCAGGTACTCGCAAATCTCAGCCTCGAAGACACCCTCGTGGTGGTCCGCCATCACGCCATCTCCCGTAGGTCGATGTGCCCCGTCACCGCCGCGGTGATCAGTGCTGCCCGACGCTCGCGCGAAAGTTCGATGAACCGCTCCATCTCAGCGATCAGCGTGTCAATCTTCGGGGTCTCCTTATCCAAATACTCGACGATTCGCCGCTGCTCATCGAGAGGCGGGAGCGGGATACGAAAGGCCTTGAGGTCCCCCATGCCGATCGTGCGGATTGTCGACCCGTTCTGGAACGAATCGAAGAACGGTTGCATCGCGTCCGCGAACAACACCCAGAGGTACTCAGGATCGAGGGCCGGTCCACATACCCACGCGGCGAAGTGCTGCGACGTCGCCATCGGAACGCCCATGATTGCGGTCCGTCCCACAGTCGCGTCTCGGGACAGGACGACAGTGCGCGCCGGGAGCAAGCGCGCGGAGCTGTTGGCGATCCCTGCGTCACTGATGCGTTGTTTCGTATCTTGAAGATACTTGGTTCCACGCATAGTGCCGACATCATGCAGACTCACCCATGGGATGTAACAGTCCGTCCACCAATCTTCTCGGGAACGGCTTGGTGTATGCCCACTTTCAAGTTGAGCGACCGAGGTCAGCGGGACAACGCGCCAACTGGATGGGAGTTGGTTTGCCCATGGCAAAGAGCTCTTGACTTCCTCGGTTGGTGCAGTGCCGTGCAGCGCCACATGCACTCGGAGCGCGCGCCTTCGTTCACGGAGCGTCTCGATCAGGCGCTGCTGCTCCTCGACAAGTGTGTCGATGCGCGCGGTCTCACGGTCGAGGTAGTCGGCGATGGCATGCTGCTCGTCCATGGGTGGCACCAATAGTTCCAAGCGAGCAAGGTTGCCGACTGACAGTCGCGGGAGCCCTGCTCCACGCATGAAGGAGGCCGCCTGTTCCTGAGCTGGCCTCGACTCGAACACGTACGCGAGATACGACGGCACCATGACACCGGGCCGCGGAGTGATGATCACCAAAGACGATGCAACGACGAAGTCACGCTGCTCAGTGACGACGGCTGTTTCTCCGACCGTGCCGTCCTTCGAGAAAAGCACGTCTCCCAGGTTCGGCTGGCACCCCGTCTTTACCATGTAGTCGTAGGTCTCTTGCGAGGTCTTGAGAGAGCCCGCGAAGTTGATCCTCCCTGCCTTCACATCACGTGTCGACACGAAGTCATACAGGCCATTCTCGGTCTCTGGCGAAATGTGCGCCCCATCGGTCACGCGCCCCGCCACGGATTTCACCCGGGCACGGTGCCAATGCGACGGAACTGAGTCATACCAGTCGTTCATCCTTCAACCTCGCGAAGAAGATCGAGGATCTTGGCGACTTGCTTCTCCAGGTCGGAGTCGATCTCTGCAAGGGGGCGGGGTGGGACGTACTTGTAGAAGTGGCGGGTTATGGAGATTTCGTAGCCAGTCTTAAGTTTGGTCCAGTCGATCCAGGCGTCGGGTGCGTGCAGCTTCACCTCGACATCGAAGTAGGCGTTGATGACCTCGACCTTGCCAGTCGGACCAGTTGTCGAGCCGCCGTAGGTGAATGGGACGTTCTCAGTGTCACGCTTCTTGGCGTCCGGTTTGGGTTTGCCCTTGCGGTCGACAACCGGCTTGCCGTTCTCGTCCAGGAGTGGGCGTTCGACGGTGATGGTCCAGTAGCCGAATTCGTCGTTGCGCAGCACCTTGGAATAGTCCGGGTCGGCGTCGGTGAAGTCGGCGTACAACCGGACGATCCTGGCGCGATCCTCCTCGCTGAGCTCACGGTTCTTGGAGCCAAGACTCTTGCGCATCTTGGTCCAGAACGAGGTGCCATCGATGAGTTGGACCTTGCCCTTTCGCTCGGAGCGCTTGTCGTTGTCGAGAATCCAGATGTAGGTGGCGATGCCGGTGTTGAAGAACATGTTCGTTGGTAGCGCGACGATCGCATCGACCAGGTCGTTCTCCAGTAGCCACTTACGGATGTTGGAGGGGCCGGACTCGGCGCCGCCGTTGAAGAGCGGCGATCCGTTCATCACGATCCCGGCCCGACCGCCGCCGTCCTCCGGTGCCCGCATCTTGTGGACTAGGTGGAGTAGGAAGAGCATCTGTCCGTCCGAGGTCGCCGGGAGGCCGGGGGCGAACCGGCCGTAGGGGCCAGCTTCGTCGCGCTCCTTCGTGACCGCCTTGGCGTACTGCTTCCAGTCGACGCCGTACGGCGGGTTGGACATGCAGAAGTCGAATTGACGACCCTTGAACGCGTCATCGGTGAGCGTGTTGCCGAAGGCGATGTTGGACGCATCGTGGCCCTTGGCCAGCAGGTCGGACTTGCAGATCGCGTACGACTGAGGGTTGTACTCCTGGCCGTACAGGCTCAGCTTCGCCTTGGGGTTGTGCGCGAGCAGGTGTTCCTCGGCCAGGGCGAGCATGCCGCCGGTGCCCGCCGTGGGGTCGTACAGCGTACGGATGATGCTGGCTTCGGTCAGGTCGACGTCTTTCTCGGCGAAGAGCAGGTCAACCAGCAGCCGGATCGCGTCCCGCGGGGTGTAATGGTCACCCGAGGTCTCGTTCGCGGCCTCGTTGAACTTGCGGATGATGTACTCGAAGGCGTCCCCCATGTCGGCGTTGGAGACAACATCCGGATGCAGGTCGACAGCCTTGAAGGACGAAATGACCTCACGCAGGAGCCCCGCCTTCTCCAAGACGAGGATCTCCTTTTTGAAGTCGAAGTACTCGAACACATCGACATCAGGCGAGAACCGGTCGATATAGTCGACCAGGTTGTCCGCCAGCCCGTCGGCGTCGGCCAGCAGGTTAGAGAAGGAGTAGTTCGAGGTGTTGTAGAACGGCCGGCCGGTTGCCTTCTTGACCTCGACCCTGAGCCGGTTCGGGTTGTCGTACCTCGTCGCCAACGTCCGGACAGTCTCCCGGTCGGGCTCGAGGATGCAGTCGAGACGGCGCAGGATCGTGAGCGGGAGGATCACGTTGCCGTACTGGTTGGGGCGGTAGGGACCCCGAAGCTGGTTGGCGATCGACCAGATAAAGCTACCGAGGGTGCTCACAAGTCTCCTTACGAGGCTCACTCGACGATAGATGTCGACGTCCAGCGCGAGCCCGCGCCCGCCGCCCGAACGGGCCACAGTCTGCAGCAGCCGGTGCGTCACAAGAGCATCATTGCGTATCACAACTCTGCGCAGGTCGACGGCGGCATGCCTACGGCTTCCACGGTGGTTGTCGGCATACCGTGTGTCGGCAAGCTGGGCGTAAGGATCGGGAAGCCCTGGGCGGTGAGGCCGAGCTTGTCGTGGGCAGCCTCGGGGCAACACCGTGTGGCGGCCCTCGCCAGGGCACCGCCCGCCACCGGCCCGGTCGGCGCGGGCGGTGACCAGGGTCGGGACTTCGACACACACGGCAGCAACCCGCCATTGGATGCACCCGAGTGTCGTCACTTCCTGCTTGTGTACCTCTCCAGCAACCCAGCCGTGGCCGCCAAGATGGCCTCGGCGTCGGCACGTGACCAGGAGAAGCCCTCGGTGGTGCTGTCGTCGTGGTGGGCGGCGTTCGCCATGCCCTTGACGTCGTGGTAAATCGCGGCCCAGCGCTGCTCCTGGTTGCGCTGGGCGGCGGCGGTGTCGGCCACGCTCTTTGCGGACGGGATATCCGCCAGCCGGGAGATGTTCTCCAGCACCCTGCGGCAGGTGGCCACGCAGTGCTCCCACTGCTGATCGCGCAGCTCGGCTCGTGCTTGGCGTAGCCGGGCAGTGGCCTGAGCCAGCGAGGCCGCGTCCTCGTCGGAGGCGGCTGGCGGCACCGCGAGGGCTGAGTCGGTCAGCGGACTGGGCACCCGGATCAGCACGCCGACTTCTGTCCCGGCTTGGTCCAGCAACTCCAACCAGCGGGTGCTGGGGATACGCACCGACAGCTCCTCGTGGGCCACCGGGTGCACGCCGTCCGGCGGGGACAAAAGCGTGGCCTGGAGTTTCAGGCGCAGGATGACGTCGTTCTGGCCACGGGCGCGCTCTAGACAGATGAGCTGGTCGTCGGTCAGGGAGATGACCAGATCCTCCCCAGCCGCATAGCTGCGGAGGGTCGCGACCTGGACCTCCAGACCGGCAACCCAGCGGAAGGACGGCTGCTCGGTCCAGATGGTGCCGGTCAGGAGGGCTTGGGCATTGGTACCTGGGTCTTGGCCGTCCAGCCAGGTGCCGGTCATTTGGATCGGTAGCACCAGGCGGTGGTTTGCCACGCCGGGTGTCAGGTGGATCTCCCCGAGGGAGATGTGGGTCTGCCCGAGAGGCGGGAAGCGGAGGGAGGCCATGGTCATGGGGAAAGGAGTAGCACGGGCGGGTGGCTGGGCCGCTCCTCCTAGGTGCCGGTTGAGGAGCCGGCAGCGGGAAGATGCGGGTATGCGACGCGAGCCTTCTGCCAGGGTCGCCAGCGAGGGAGTAACCCACACCCGGTTGGCCGTCCAAGCCGAGCTGGGATGGTTGTTCCGCGACCAGCCGACCGAGGACTGCGGCATCGACGCGCATGCCAAGGTTGTCGACGGCGAGGACGTGCGCGGGCGGCTGCTGGCCCTGCAAATCAAGGGCGGGATGGGCTATTTCCGGGAGGCAGCGCCAACGGGCTGGTGGTTCCGGCCGGATGCTGGGCATGTGGCCTCCTGGCTGAACCACTCCCTGCCGGTGGCCGTGGTTCTGTACCGCCCGGAGTCCAAGCGCTGCCACTGGCAGGCTGGAGGAGTGGCCGCCTGCGCGCCTCAACTTCGGCCGCTTCCAGGGAGACATCAAGCGTTTTCTAGCCGACACCGCATCTGAGCCAACCATCGCCAGTTCCACGTTCGTCCGTGACCGCGACGGCAGCGACTGGGTGGTGCTCGAAAGCTTCGTGAAGAAGATCGATCCGCTGGCGCACAAAAGCTGGCGTGGTCTCCAAGAGAGCAGTGCCATCGATACGCTGCTCATCACGGCTGGCGACGCTCCGGCGTTCCTCGCCGCCCTGCAGGACGAGCCACGCCACCAAATCCGTGACCTCGTCGACTCTCACGGCCACACCGATTGCTGCTATGTCGGTGAGGTCGGCCGCGTCGGGCCGACCTGCCATCATCGGCACGACAAGCTTCGTGAGGTAGACATCGGAGATAAGCACTTCCGAATTGTGGCTACCGTGGAGGAGTACGCCTGGGAGGGCAGCATCCTTGACTGTTCCATCGAGGAAACAGCGAGCACCGTCTTGCCCTCGACGTTTATCCAGCAGGCCGCAGGACTGACCTTCGACATGCGCGGCCCGAGTTGGCTCGATGCAGAAGGTGCTCCGGTCTTCACGTACTACGAACAGGGAGAGAACGACAGTCGAGCGCTACTGGCACGGGCCTCCTACCTGCGGGAGTTCCTGGCGGAGGACAAGCTTGAACTCATCGTGTTGCACTGGTTTGAACGGATGGAACTCAGCGGCGATCACAGAGGCAAGCATCCCTTTGTGGAATCGAGCGTCGATGCTCTACTGACGTCGGACCTCGTGATACTCGAGGGTACGCCGAGAAGGGAAGAACGAGACCTCGACTGAGTGTCTGGCGCGCCTTGGTGTTGTATCGGTGAATTTGGCCAACCGGACTTCGATTCCTACGGTTTGGCCCGACAACCTGGAACACACATGTGCCGCGGTATCGGGTCGCCGGATACTTCGAACATCGTGTGACCAATGCCGGGCGTTAAGGTGTGGCGGCGCTCCTATAGGATCGAATATCTCATGATGCACCGCGATGCGCACTGACCTGTTGGGAGCTGATCATTGCCCATGCGCGTGGGGCGCAATCACAGTTTGCTGGTCGGCGGCGTAGGGCTGCGTGCGGCTCTGGCTGAACTTTAGTGCTCAGGTATCGCCTCGGGGACGATCTCCTCCGCATTCACTAGCTCAACTGCGTCGAAGTTTGTGCCATCCGCAGTGAGGTAAACCAGGAGCGACAACCGTCCTCTGTGGTAGGTTGCCACCCACATGTAGTGCTTGTTCCAGTCTCCGTCCAGGACGTACACAGAGCTGGTACTGACCCCGTAGTAGTCGGCTTTGTAGGCCATGCCATCGAGGGTAATTCCGGCGTCCAGCGAAATCTTGAGCATCGGGCGCCCGTCGAGGTCGCGGCCGTCGAATCCCCACTCGATCGTCTCCAGGTCAGGTTGGATCTCTTGCAAATCGGCCTCGTCCTCGATGATGGTGTCGAATCCGCTGAAATCGCTCGGGCCGCTGTAGCGGTACTCAATTACTTCGGCAGTCGTGACGCTCTGGCCGGTGAGCTGCTCGCAGGCCGCCACCACAATGGCCTCGACCTGCTCGCGAGTCGGCGTAACGACGGGGAATTCGTCAAGGGCGAGTTCGGCGTCGAGTTGCTCCACGTCCTTAAGGTGCTGTACGGCCGCGTTGAGGCTTCGCACGGTCTCCATTGGAAGCGACCCTGTCGCGGCGACTTCCTCTATCAGCACTTCGTGGAGTTTTCCTGTCGCGTCGCAGAAATCCTTTATGTTGTCGGTTACAAACATGATCTTCGCGTTTGCACTGCGGTCCCGGCACACGGTGAGGACGGTGTGCCAGATCAAGGCGTCCCGGAAGCCCTTCTTGCCTTCCGCATCGAAGGGCTTGCGGGCCTCCAGCGCCCTGGTGAGCATCGTCTGCTGATCTACCTCTGGCACCGACAGCGTGGTCACTCGCAGCTCGGCAAGGCGGGCACGCAGCGCTGGCTCGTATGCGGCGATCTTCTCTGCAGTACTGTCGTTTAGGTCTGCCACGTTCGACGGCAGGTTGAGGCCCAGCAGCGTCGCGAGCTTGTCCAGTTTGAGTTTGTCCAGCCCGGCCACCAGGTCGTTGAGAGTCCGCTTGTAACCTCGCGCCAGCTCCTGGACGACGACCTCGGGGACACACACCTCGATTAGCCCGTGGTCCGCAAGGATCACCAGTCGGGTCCACGCGTCACGTTTGAGCAGCCAGTCGTCCCAGACCGCATTCGAGTCGATCACCACTGTGACACGCTTGCGCTGGAACATACCTATCAGGATAGGCAGGCATCATCCTCTGCAACACTCGTGACAACGACCTGGTGGACCGGCTCGGAGGCCCTCTACGCCCGCAACGTACCGCTGGTCACCGCTCTGAGCGTCACGACGAACGGCGACCGCGCTGTGCGGCATCCGTGGTTCGGCGCTCCACCATGAGCGGCACGCAAGCGGCGATGACCAGCGGTTTCCGCCACTTGTGTGTGAGAAGTGGGTCGTGCCGAGCGGTTCGGGTGTCCGTGTGCTTCCTGGAGGAGCCGCACCGGGGACTCGAACGCACACCACGCCGTCGCTGCGTCCCACTGTCGACCACTTGATTCTTGTCAAGGGAATGGACGAGGAGGAGCGGACGGAGGAGAGTTCGTTGTGCTGCAAAGGTTTCTTCCTGCTTCCAACTGCGCTCAACTGACCTCTCACGAGGGCGGCTGACGTTGTTTTCCCAGGTCAGGCCATGATCAGGGCGACCCTGGGGGTCAAGGGGTCGCAGGTTCAAATCCTGTCGTCCCGACGGCCAAGAGGGTCTTCGCAGGTCAGACACTGCGAGGGCCCTCTTTTTGTGATCTTGGTTCGTTCTTCGAGGTCGAGCACGTCGCTCAGCGACACCTTGACTCGGAGGACTTCGGCGATGCCTCTGCTGGACCTGACCAAGATCACCACCGGCCTGTCGAAGACCTGGACGGGCTACCTGCGCGACTGGGACCGGACCCTGCGCTCGGCCGGTCACCCGGAGACCACCCGCTACAACTATCTCCTCACCGCCACTCAGTTGGCCCGCTACCTGGCCGAGTACTCGCCCGACCCGGATGCCGACGACGCGGCCGACGACCCGTGCGAGGTGACCAAGGCCCACGTCGAGGCATTCCAGGCGTGGATGATCGAGACCCGCTCGGGTGCCACCGCGCTGAACAAGCACAAGGGCCTGCAGTAGTTCTTCAAGTGGCTGATGCTCGACGAGGAGGACATCGACCGGTCACCGATGGAACGGGTGAAGCAACCCCAGGTGCGGAAGAAGCTCATTCCGGTCATCCGCGACGACGACACGAAGCGCGTGTTGGACACCTGCAAGGGCAAGGACTTCGTACACCTCCGCGACGAGGCCATCATCCGCCTCTACTACAACACCGGCGCTCGCCTCTCCGAGGTCGGCAACCTCACCCTCGACGACCTCGACATGGACACCGACTCGGCCCACTACCGCGGCAAGGGCAACAAAGACCGCCGCGTCCGCTTCGGCCCGAAAACCGCCCGCGCCCTCAGTCGCTACCTCCGCGCCCGCGCCAAGCGCAAAGCCGCCGACCTACCGGATCTGTGGCTGGCCGAACGGGGCATCCGCCGCTTCGCGCCGAACGGCGTCAAAATCATGCTCAAGCGCCGCGGCCTGGCCGCGGGTCTCACCGGCGTCCACGCCCATCGCTGGCGGCACAACTTCGCCCACGAGTGGAAACGCGCCGGCGGCGACTCCGGCGACCTGATGCTGCTGCTCGGCTGGACCTCTGAGGACATGCCCCGCCATTACGGCGAGAGCGCGGCTGCCTAGCGGGCTCAGGAGACGCAACTGCGGATGGGGATCGGCGAACATGTCTGAGTCTCGGAGTCGCGCCGGCGGGGGTGTGCAGGTTCGAATCCCTGGCAGGGCTACACGCAGACGGTCCCAGGTCGGACCAGCGATTTTCCGCCGGGATGTTGGTGATCCGCCAACCTGCGCCGCAGGTCCAACGGCACCCGGTGGAACAACCGGCAGCTGCTGTTCCACATGCTCGTCGGGTTCCTCATCATCCGCGCGCTGCTGGCCCTCGTGCGCCTGTTCGACCGGCTCCCGCCCGCGGTCAGCCGAGGCTTCGCGCGCCTGCTCAACGCAGCCACCAGGCCGTTCGACGTGGTCAACTACGCCGGCTCGTGGCTCGGCGGCTCAGTGCTGCGACGTCGCCACATGGCCGGCCTCTGCGATGGCGTGATCGCCGCGCTGCACCGACGGCTCGACCACGAGACGGACGCCGAACTCGCTCGCGGCATGCACTACCCGACGCGCTGGGATCCGTTCTATAAAGATTTCATGACCCTGGCCGACGTGTACCGCTTCCCCGTCCAGCACTTCGACTTCCACCCCGCCAGTTGACCTTTGGTGATCCAGCTTGACGGAGTTCGCCGTTTCGACGTGACCACGGTTCGAGTCCATGGTCTGTCACCTCGAAGCCGTGGACGTCGGACGGGTCCTCGGCAACGGCGCTGTGCTGGACTTCCGCACGTCCGGCCCGGAGCTAATCCAGGCACTGCACTCCTGGGGCGTGGCCCGGATCTCCGACCATGGAGGCCACGCGGAAACCTCGAAGTAGTGCTCAGGTAGCCACCGGCAGGTTCGCCAGGCGCCATTCGAGCATCCCGTCGGCCAGGCGTCGGGCGGTCAACCCGTGGGTGGTGAGCAGGCGGACGGCGTCGTGGGCGAGGACGCAGTAGGCGCCGCGGCAGTAGGCGACGATGTCCTGGTCGGCGGGGAGTTCGGCGAGTCGGTCGGCCAGTTCGTCGAGTGGGATCGACAGCGCGTCCGGGATGTGGCCGGCTGCGTACTCCTCGCGGGGCCGCACATCGATCACGGTGACCTGTCCGGAGTGGACGCGGCGCTGGAGTTCCTCGCGGTCCACCTCGTCGGTCGCTGGGCCGCCGAGGTAGGCGGAGGTCGCGATCGCGACGTCGGCCAAGTGGTCGTCGGCAACGGCCCGGACCAGTGCGAACAACGCCGCCACGTCGTCCCCGGCCAACCGGTAGTGGATCTTGGTGCCGTCACGGCGGGTGGTCACCAGACCGGCGTTCTTGAGCGTCTGCAGGTGCGCTGAGGCGGTGGTCAAGCCCAGCCCGGCGGCACGGGCCAGCGAGTCCACGCTGCGCTCACCCTGCGCGAGCAGGTCCAGCAGTTCCAGTCGCTTGCCGCTGCCCAGTGCCTTGCCCACGCGGGCGAACTGCTCGAACAAGGCGGTCTTAGCGTCCCGGTCACCCATGATTCTCCAATCATCCTTGGAATAGTGTAGAACATGGGTGCGGCGGGACGTTCCGCCGGTGGAGTCGGGAGGTGCCGTGGGCACGGTCGAGGTCGTTCCGCTCGTCGACGAAGGGCTGGGCAACTCCGCCTACCTGGTCGATCTCGGCGACGGTCGGGCGCTGGTGGTCGATGTCAGCATCGACCTGCGCGAGGTTTCCCGTGTCGCCGGTCGTCGGGGGTTGTCGGTGGCGTTCGCCGCGGACACCCACCTGCACGCCGACTTCCTCTCCGGCTCGCGGCAGCTGTCGGCGATCGGTGACACGCGGGTGCTGGCCTCGGCGGACGGGCATCGCGAGTTCGCGCACAGTGGACTGCGCGACGGTGACGAGGTGGACCTGGGCGGGTTGCGGCTGAGGGCGCTGGGCACGCCGGGGCACACGCACGAGCACCTGTCGTTCCTCCTGCTCGACGGTGACCGGCCGGTCGGTGTGTTCACGGGTGGTTCGCTGCTGGTGGGTGCGGCGGCGCGGACCGACCTGGTCTCGCCGGAGCGGACCGAGGCGTTGGCTCGCGCCCAGTGCGCGTCGTTGCGGCGGTTGGCCGAGCTCCCCGACGAGGTGGCGGTGTGGCCGACCCACGGCGCCGGATCGTTCTGCTCGGCACCGCCCGGCGCGGACCGGGTCAGCACGATCGGTCGGGAGAAGGCCACCAACCCGCTGCTGGCCGTCGAGGACGAGGACGCTTTCGTGGCCCGGTTGGTGGGCTCGCTGGGCAGCTTCCCGCCGTACTTCCTGCGGGTGGGCGAGGTCAACCGCCGCGGGCCCGCGATCCTGGACGGGCCGCCGGCGCTGAAGCCGCTGGCGGTCGACGCCGTCCGGGCCTTGCTGGCGGACGGGGCGCACCTGGTCGACGTGCGGCCGGTGCCGGCCTTCGCCGCCGCCCACGTGCCGGGGGCGTTGTCCATCCCGCTGCGGCCGGTGTTCGCGTCCTGGCTGGGGTGGCTGGCCCCGCACGACCGGCCCTTGGTGATCGTGCGAGGAGCTGATCAGGATCTGGTCGAGACCGCGTGGCAGGCCGCCAAGATCGGCTACACCAACCTCGTCGGGGAACTCGCGGGCGGTCTGGACGCCTGGACCGCGGCGGGGCACCCGACCACGGGCACCCGGCTGGTCGGTCCGGAGCACGTGCGGGGCGCGGTCCTGGACATCCGGCAGGCGTCGGAGTTCGCCGGCGGGCACGTTCCCGGAGCCCTGCACGTCGAACTGGGCGATCTGGTCGGCCGCGTGGAGGAAGTGGGCGCCGAGCCGCTGGTGGTGATGTGCGGGCACGGTGAGCGCGCGATGGGCGCGGCCAGCCTGCTCGAACGCGCCGGTCACCGCGACCTCGCCGTGCTCACCGGCGGACCCGGCGACTGGGCCTCGGCGACCGGCCGCTCGTTGGAGACCGGCGCGTGAGCACCGCACCGTCGACCCCGCGGCTGGGAATCCGGGCGAACCTCGCCCAGTTCAGCCTGCTGGTCGGGGTCAACGCCCTGGTCGGCGGCGTGCTCGGGCAGGAACGCACGGTGCTGTCCCCGTTGGCCGAGCAGGCGTTCCACCTGACCGGCTACACGTTCCTGCTGACGTACGTGCTGGCCTTCGGGGTGACCAAGGCCGCGACCAACTACGTCGCGGGCACGTTCTCCGACCGCTACGGGCGCAAGCCGGTGCTGGTGGCCGGGTGGTTGGTCGCGATCCCCGTACCGCTGATGCTGATCTGGGCGCCGTCGTGGGGTTGGGTCGTGGCGGCCAACGTGCTGCTCGGGATCAACCAGGGGCTGACCTGGTCCACGACCGTGATCATGAAGATCGACCTCGCCGGACCGTCACGCCGCGGGCTGGCGATGGGTCTGAACGAGGCAGCGGGCTACGTCGCGGTCGCGGTGACCGCGCTGGCCACCGGCTACCTCGCCGCTCGTTACGGGTTGCGGCCCGCGCCGTTCCTGCTGGGCTTGTCCTACGCCGCCCTCGGCCTCGGCCTGTCGGTGTTCTTCGTGCGCGAAACCCGTGATCACGCGCGACTCGAGGCCGGACGGCACACCGCCCGCGCCGACGGACGGCATGACCACCTGCACGCCGACCTCACCGACCGGCAGGTCTTCGCCCACACCAGCGTGCGCGAACCCGCGCTGTCGGCGACCAGCCAGGCCGGGATGGTCAACAACCTCAACGACGGCCTGGCCTGGGGCCTGTTCCCGATCCTGTTCGCCACCGCCGGGCTGTCCGTGGCCCGGATCGGCGTCCTGGCCGCGCTCTACCCCGCCGTGTGGGGACTCGGGCAGCTGGTCACGGGACCGCTGTCCGACCGGTGGGGACGCAAGCACCTCATCACCGCGGGCATGCTCGTGCAGGCCGCCGCCCTCGCCTTGACCGCCGTCGCCCACACGTTCGCCGCCTGGGCCGTGGCCGCCGTGCTGTTGGGCGCGGGCACCGCGATGGTCTACCCGACGCTGCTGGCCACCATCGGCGACGTCGCCCACCCCGCGTGGCGCGCCCGTGCGGTCGGCGTCTACCGGCTCTGGCGCGACGGCGGGTTCGCCGTCGGCGCGCTCCTGTCGGGCGTGGTCGCCGACCTCGCGGGCATACGGGTCGCCGTGTGGGTGGTCGCCGCCGTCACCGCCGCCTCCGGCCTGATCGTCGCCGTGCGCATGTACGAAACCCACCCGCCGAGCCACCGCTCACCTTCCCGGGAGGACGACACGTCGTGAGCGCCCCCGCCGGGCTCGGCCGCGGCACCATCGGAGCGGACCTGCTCGCCGCGGCCAGGGGGATCACCGCGCACGTCAAAGGGAATCGACGTCGCTGGGTTCCTTGACGGCGGCGACCCGTTCGACGGTGCCCAGCTTGAGGCGTTCCCGGCGACGCACGGTGAAACCGGCTTGTTCGACGAGCGGCAGCGGTCGGCGGGTCTGGTAGTCGCCGAGCATGCGCACCGACAGCCGCTCCAGCAGCCGCTGTCCGAAGTGGATCAGCCGATGATGACTGCCGACGTGGTCGAGCAACAGGAGTAGGCCGCCCGGCCGCAGCACGCGGTGCATCTCGTCGATCGCCGCTCGCTCGTCGGGCACTCCGCACAGACCCAACGTGCAGACCACGGTGTCGAAGGCGGCGTCCGGGAACGGCAGCGCTTGCGCGTCACCTTCAAGGAGCGTCACGTCGCGGTCGAGCCGCGCGGCACGGTCACGGGCGCGGGCGAGCATGGCGGGGCTGAAGTCGACACCCGTCAGCCGGATGCCGGTGGGGTAGTGGGAAAGGTTGAGCCCGGTGCCGATCGCCACTTCCAGCACCTCACCTGAGGCTTGCGAGCACACCCACTCCCGGCCGCCGCCGAACTGGACCTTCTCGACCAAGCCGATGTCACGGTCGTACCGGCCCGCGTACCGGTCCCACTTGCCGCGCAGTCCCTCGTCCATGCCGTCCTCCCGTCCGAATGTCACCACGTCACCGGCAGTTCCACCAGTCCGCCGGTGAGGGTGTCGCGTCGCACGGCCAGTTCCTCGACGGGCACGGCCAACGTCATGGTCGGGAACCGGGGGACGAGGTGCGTGAGCACCGCCTGGAGTTCGATGCGGGCCAGCGGCGCGCCGATGCAGTACCGCGCGCCGTGGCCGAACGCCAGGTGCGGCTGTGCCGGGCGGGCGATGTCGAACCGGTCAGGGTCGGTGAACACCGCCGGGTCGTGGTTGGCGGCGCCGATGTCGAGCAGGACGAGGTCACCCGCCCGGATCACGACGCCGTCGACCTCCAGGTCGGTCCGGGCGTACCGGGGGATGCCGCCACCACCCTGGACCGGCGCCCGCATGATCTCCTCCACCGCGCTCGCGACCAAGCTCGGGTCTTGCCGCAGTGCCCGCCACTGGTCCGGGTACGCCAGCAGGTGCAGCACGCCCATGCCGATCTGCACCACGGTCGTCTCGTGGCCCGCGAACAGCAGCGCCATCGACAGCATCGCGGCCTCGTCGTCGCCGACGTCGTCCACCGCGCACAGGCGGGAGATCACGTCGTCGTCCGGCTCACGCCGCTTCCGGGCGACCAATCGCTTGCCGTACTCGAACAACGCGCCCAGCCCGCCCAGCGAGCGGTCCCGGTCGTGGATGTCGGAGGCGGCCTGGGTCCAACTGCGGAACTCGTCGCGGTCCTCGTACGGCACGCCGAGCAGCTCGCAGATCACCAGGACGGGCAGGGGCAGCGCGAGCGCCGCGTGCAGGTCGACCGGCCGCGGTCCGGCGGCCAGGTCGTCCAGCAGGCGGCCTGTCAGCGCTTCGACGCGTGGCCGCAGCGCCCGCATCCGGCCCGGCGTGAAGTGCGGTTGCAGCAGTGACCGCATCCTGGCGTGATCGGTCCGCTCGGAGTCGAAATCACCCAACGGGCCACCGAACAACGCCGACTCCCCGGTGCGCGCCGCCGTCTCCGGGGTGCGGTGGGCGCGGCCGAGGCGGTCGTCCACCAGCAGTCGCCGTACCCGGGCGTGGTCGGCGACCCACCACGCCTCGTCGCCCACGGCGGTCCGGACCTTGTGCACCGGGCCTCGCGACCGCAGCGCGCCGACCACCGCCGGGACGTCGAGCGGATGGCCCTGCTCGAACGGCAACTGGACGCTCATGCATACCTCCAGGGTTGTTTACTCGCCTATGTATACATGACAGTAAACAAAGCTACATGTATATTCCCGTGTCAACAAGGAGGTGGACGATGACGGCAGGCACCAAGCGCATGCCCCGCGCCGAACGGCGGGAGCAGATCCTGGACGCCGCGACCCGTGCGTTCGCGCGGACCGGCTTCGCCGCCACCGGCTTGGACGACGTGGCCGCCGAGGCGGGCATCACCCGCGTGATCCTGTACCGGCACTTCGAGTCGAAGACCGACCTCTACCGGGCCGTCCTCGACCGCGCCTGCGCCCGGCTCGATGGCACCGTGGGGTCCGACGACTTCGACGAGGGCAGCATCTCCGCGCTGCTGGCGGCAGCCGCCTCTGATCCGGAGGGGTTCCGCCTGCTGTTCCGCCACGCGGTCCGGGAACCGGAGTTCCGCGACGTGGTCGACCGGCTGCGCTCGGCGTCGACCGAGGTGACCCGCCGCCACCTGGCCGAGGTGGTCCCGGCCGGGCCGTGGCGGGAGTGGGCGGCGGCACTCGTGCCCGCGGTGGCGTTGGAGGCCGTGCTCGCCTGGCTGGACGCCGGGCAACCCGAGCACGCGAGCGCCCGGATCGAACAAGCGGTCGGCGGCGTCATCCAAGCCGCCCGAGCGACCGAGGCGCTGACCGCGCATGGACCACCCCTGTGGGGTGTCAAAAGCCAGTCACATGGTCTGACCTGCGGTTAGGCTGCTGCAGGTTCGTACTCGTTGATCAGGCCGCCGAGGACTGGTCGACGGCATATCGAGGTGTAGTCCGGCTCTGCGATCGGGTGGTCCGGTCGTGGTGGGGCGAGTTGTAGGGCTTGGTGTGGTCGGCGATGGTTGTAGTGGGTCGCGTAGAGGTCCAGCACCGGGCGCAGGTGGTGATCGCGGTGCGGCGGGCGTAGTAGGCGGACCGGGAGACCTCAAGCAGCGTGCACGCCCGATGGACGTTGCCGCCGCCCACTCGCTCCGCCTCGATGAACGGGTAGACGTTCACCGGATCTCCTTGGCGAAGAAAGCCGTGGCGCGCTTGAGGATCTCCACGTCCTCGGTCAGTCGACGGTTCTCCCGCCGCAACCTCGCGAGCTCCTCCCGCTCGTCGGTGGTCAGCCCGTGGGCGCGGGTGCCGGCGTCACGTTCGGCCTGCACGACCCATTGCCGGACCGCGGTCTCGGTCAGGTCGAAGTCCTTCGCGACCTGACCCACCGACCGGTCACCCCGCGAGCACAACTCCACGATCTCGGCCTTGAACTCCGGGGTGAACGACCGCCGTGGCCGCCGCTTCTTCCTGCCCATGGGCTCCATGATGGGACATCCCTCCGGGGACACGCGTCCCCTGATCTCAGATGTCCGTCAGAACGGGTCAAGCCCAGCGCATCCCGTTGCGGGCTTGGCGTGACTACGGAGGAAGGCGGCCATGACAGTAGTCGACTACCGGGCGTTGTGCGGGATGCCGGAAACGGGCAGAGTTGCGTGGGTCGAGCGCGAGCGCCCCCACAGCGGCTCGCCGCAGTGGGCGCTGTCGGTGATCGAGTCGGTCGAGACGCATGCTTCCGTCTCGACCAGGCGCGCCGGTGGCCTGGATCTGCCCGCGTTCGACTTCGCGGTCTGGTTCCTGCAAACGAGCGTGCGGCTCGGTGACCTCACGCCTTCGTACGCGGCTTACTGGCTGCTCAGGTTCGCTGCGGTCGCTCAGCGGGCGCCGCATCACGGGTTGCCTGATCTTCTGAGACCGGACCGGGTGGCGCGGCACACCATCGAGTCGTTCCCGTTGACCTTGGAACGTTATCGGGAGGTCTCCGTCAAGTGGGCACGGGAGGCCGATGAAGACAAACCGGCCGATGAGGAGTTCCGATTGATGCAGGACGCGTCGTGGACGCTGCCCTCGCTGGCGTGGGTGCGCGACGCCATCGTCGATCCCATGCTGCGGGACGAGGTCGACACCTGGCTGGCTGCTCACTGAGCGGTCCGCTTGCGGGGGGCCTGTGGGATTCCGATCAGGGCCGATGGCGTAGCGTCATCGCGATTCCGCCCGAGCCTGGCTCCGTGACTCCTCTACTCGGCCAGTTACCTTGGCTGTTGACCTGGAAGAACAGGACCAAGCACGTCGCTCAGTCGTTCTGCGACTGGGGTTTGTGCCGTTATACCTGGGTGAACATCGTGGTGTTCGGTTCGAGGGGCGGTTCATGAACTCCTTGACTGGGCGTCGACCGAAGTGAAGTGGTTCGGCTGAATGATCGAAGCACGGCCAGATCCTCGGTCGATCCGTCCTGCTTCGCGGACGCGCCCGGTCGATCGGTGGGGTCGGTGACCTGGCGCGGTAACCGCGATCATTACGATCTGGAATGTGTGACCCGTTGTGCCGTGACTGGCGCCCTGCCGACTCAGCGATCAGCGCGGCAGACCAGCCCACGCCCGAACCAGGTCCATCGCCTTCGAGAAGGTGACCAGTCCTAGGTCGAGCACCCACACCTCGTCCTTGAAGTGTTCGAAACCCAATTGCGACCACAGGCGGCCGAGCTTCGCCACGGCGAAGTCACGCTCGGCGGCGGAAATCTCCTCCACCACCTCGCCCTTCGCGGTGCGACGCTCCGCCGGCGCTGCCCGCAGGACCACCAGCCGACGGCCGGCGGCCAGGCGCTCGATCATCATCCCCACGCAGAGCGGACCCAGACCGTAGCCACGCCAGGCGGGTTCGAGTCGGACCGTGTCGATGACCAGCATTCCGGACCGAACGGCTCGACCATGTCGTCCAGGTTCGCGTCGAGATCGCCGGTGGAGTCGAACACCGCCGGAGAGGGAGGTGCCCGCGCCGCGCAGTCCGTCGCGCCTCGCATTGGGCGACGGTCGGTCGGTCGCAGGCCGCTGTCCCCCTTGAGGACTACAGAAAAGTGTCCACACCAAGGGGATTCGTAGCACCGCGGTCTCCCATAGGTTTCGCTGGCGACGACGTCAGTGCGTCGCGGCACGCCGAGACCTGGAGGCAAGGGCGTTGAAGACGATGCAACGGTCAGCGGGAGCCGGTATCCCTCGGAGGTTCACCAGGGTGGTGATCGCGGTGGCGCTCGGCGTCTCCGCGGTGGCGGCCTGTGACGCCGCCGCGGAAGGAGACGCGACGAGTGAGGACGCACCACCGGTTGTCGCCGAGGCGGCCGCCACGCCACGCATCACCTGGCACACGTGCCCGGCGTTGGCCGAGGGCGCCAGTCGCGACCCCCGGCTCACCTGCGGAACGGTGAAGGTTCCGCTGGACTACCGGGACCCCGGTGGCGAGCAGATCGAGGTGGCCGTCTCGAAGCTGCCGGCAGCGAAGTCCCGCGACCGCCGCGGTGTCCTGCTGCTGAACCCGGGCGGCCCGGCGTTGCCCGGCTTGGACACCCCGGGTGTCGTGGCGCCGACCCTGCCGCCGTCGGTGCTGGCGGCCTACGACCTGATCGGCTTCGACCCGCGTGGGGTCGAGCACAGCACCCCGCAGAGCTGCGGCCTCGACGACCCGTCTCTCGCCGGCCTCTTCCCGTACCCGGCGGCGGACGGCTCGATCACCGCGAACGTCGACCACGCCCGCACCGACGCCGAGCGGTGCGGGACGAACGCCGGCGAGAAGCTCCGGTACTTCACCACCGCCAACACGGCCCGCGACCTGGACCGCATCCGCACGGCGCTCGGTGAGGAGAAGATCTCCTACTGGGGCCAGTCCTACGGCACGTACCTCGGCGCCGTCTACGAATCACTGTTCCCGGAGCGCGCCGACCGGGTGGTCCTCGAGGGCAACGTGGACCCCACGAAGGTCTGGGCCAACGCGACGGACAACTGGGGCAAGGCCATGTCGGAACGCTTCCCCGACGCGGCAAGGGTCGCCGCGGCACAGCACGCCACGCTCGGACTGGGCGGCACCGTCGACGAGGTGACCCAGAAGTACCTCGCACTCGCCGACCGCCTCGACCGCACCCCCGCGCCAGTCCCCGGCACCCCACTGGCCCTGACGGGTTCGGTGCTGCGCACCGTCACCTACAGCCTCCTGCTGCACAACGAGACCCTCCCGGTGCTCGCGCAGTTCTGGAAGGCCGCCGTCGGGCTGGCCGACGGCGTGCTCACCGAGGCGGACGGCCAGGTGCTGCAGCAGGTGTTCACCGCACCGCCGCCGACCCCGGGCGTGCCGGCCGACAACCAGGCCACCATGTTCCTGGCACTGACCTGTGGTGACGCGCAGTGGTCCGACGAAGTCGACCAGTACGCCCGCCGCACCGCCGAGGACCGCGCGGCCTGGCCGCTCACCGCGGGGATGCCCGCCAACATCTGGGCGTGCGCGTTCTGGCCGAAGCCGATCGAAGAGCCCGTCCGCGTGACGGGCGAGGGACCGCGCAACACGCTGATCCTGCAGAACCGCAGGGACAACGCCACACCGTGGGAGGACGGCCTCGGGCTGTACGAGGTCCTCGGCAAGCGAGCGGCTTTCGTCGGCGCGGACAACGGCGGGCATTACGTCTACAACCAGGGCTCCGCTTGCGTGGACGAGGCCACCGTGACGTTCCTGACCACCGGCCGGCTGCCGGACAAGCAGGTCGACTGCACCGACGTCGCCCCGCAGTGACCGTGGTTGCCGGCGGTGAGCGTCGGTGGACGGGGAACTCCTGGTGCACCCGGTCCGGTCGAGGCTGCTTCGCGGGACTTGCCGCACGGCGTTGTAACTATTACAGTTACGACTGGGTTCGGGGTAGAGGAGGTCGACGTGAGCGCGAACAGCCGACTGACCATAGCGGCGCACGCCTTGACGTGGATCGGGTTGTACCAGCGGCGCGGCCACGAGGTCGCCACCTCCGACCAGATCGCGACGAGCGTCAACACCAACCCGGTGGTGATCCGCCGCCTGCTGGCCGAACTGCGCAGGGCCGGCCTGGTCGATTCGCAGCGGGGGGCGGGGGCGGGCTGGACGCTCGTGCGGGACCTGGGGGAGATCACCCTGCTCGACGTCTACCAGGCGATCGAGCCGGGACCGCTCTTCGCCCTGCATCGCTCGACGCCGAACCCCGAGTGCGTCGTGGGCCACGGCATCGGGCCGGTGATGGCCGCCGTGTACGACGAGGTGGAGGCCGTCTTGCGCGGCGAGTTGGCCCGGACCACGTTGGAGGACGTGCTGCGGGACGTCCTGAAAGCCGCCTGACCTCAAAAAACACCTGAACTCGGCGCGTTGACTTCTCCTGCTCGAGGAGAAGCGTGCTCTGCACCCACCGACGTAACAAAAATGGTTACGTCAAGGAATCGGAGGATCTCATGGGACAGCTGGACGGTAAGAGCACCCTCGTCACCGGTGGCTCCAGCGGCATCGGCTTGGCGATCGCCCGCCGTTTCGCCGCCGAGGGCGCGACGGTCTACCTCACCGGCCGCCGCAAGGCCGAGCTGGACGCCGCCGTCGAGCAGGTCGGTGCCCGGGGCATCGCCGTCCAGGGCGACGTCTCGGACCTCGGCGACCTCGACCTGCTCTTCGCCGAGATCGCGAACCGCAGCGGTCGCCTGGACGTCGTGGTGGCCAACGCCGGGGTCGGGGAGTACGGTCCGCTCGGCGCGATCACCGAGGAGGAGTACGACCGCACCACCTCGATCAACCTCAAGGGCACGATCTTCACCGTCCAGAAGGCGCTGCCGCTGCTGACGGCCGGTGCCTCGGTGGTGCTGCTCTCCTCCAGCGCGGCCCTGCGGGCCGTCCCCGGCCTGGGGGTCTACGCCGCCACCAAGGCCGCGATCCGCAACCTCGCCCGCACCTGGGCCGCCGAGCTGGCCGGCCGGGGGATCCGCGTCAACGCCCTCACTCCCGGCTTCGTCGAAACCCCCGGCGGGGACGAGCTCCGCGCCGCTTTCCCGCACGGCGACGGGCCCACCGCGGCCGAACCGTCCCCGCTCGGGCGCGCCGGCCGTCCCGACGAGGTCGCCGCCACCGCCGTCTACCTGGCCGGCGACCAGAGCACTTTCACCACCGGCGCGGAACTGGTCGTCGACGGCGGTGTCACACAGCTCTAGCACTCCGGCCGCACTTGGTGATCAGGTGTGCCAGGAGATGTCGGACCCCGCCGAGGGTGAGGCGCAGCCATCGCGTCATGTCGCGGTACTGGTCGGGGTCCGGTGGAAGGATTGCCGTGGCCCAGTCGTACAGCCGTGGTCCTTTGGCGCGGCACCACCGCGTCGGCCACCTGGGGTGTGCGCGCAGGTGCTGCCGGCGCACTGCGGCAGCTGATCGCCAAGAAGGTCGGCTTCTCCGGGAACGGGCAGTGGCTGAGACTCAGCGGCACCAAGGACGACAAGTTGATGCAGGTGGCCGAGCAGTTGGGCGCCAACGTGGTGACCGGGACAGGGGAAGGCAGATGGACGGCGGTTTCGGCACGCTTGCTATCCGGATCGATCGACGGGTGAGCTCTCCCGAAGAGATCCCGCGCGTCATCACAGCGGCCAACTGATGGATGAGTTCGACCACGTGACCCTCAGCGAAGCGGAACTCGACTCGATCCACGGTCGGTGGATCCGCGACCGCAACCGAGGGCGGGACGACCAGGAGTACCAGGAGTCGTGGGGTGAGGAACAGTGCGGTGGTTGTCGGTTCTGGATCCCGCTGGCGGGCCGGGTGGGCAACGACTACGGCGCTTGCTCGAACGCTCAATCGCCGTTCGACGGGCGTGTGCGGTTCGAACACGACGGCTGTGACGTCTTCGTCGATGCGGGTCGATGGGTGAGTCCCGACGACATCGCCTGAACCGGCTCGACCGAAGTTCCACGGGGCACTCCGGTGCCAGTGGGTAAGCGGCGTTCAACCCGGGGCGAGAAAGAAGCCCTAGGCGCAGCGGCGCCAACGGCGCTGGTCACGCTCAGGAGACCAGTCGGATCAGCACAGCCGGGCATCCACGCCGTGTTGGTCGACGAGGCAGTGGGGCGGCAGCACGTCAACGGCTGTCCCCGGGTCTCGTCGTGCTCCCGCCTCGCCTGCGTGGACGGGGTGGTCGGCAGGCACGAGGGCGCCGTCTCGCAGGGCGCAGGGTGGGACTGATGTTTGTTGCCCGGCGCGGCTTCGGGTACCTATCCTGTGCGGGACGCGGGCATTCCTTCTGCCGCGACCATTTTCCCGGGGGGATATCGTGCGTACTTTCCGCGGCGCTAGAGCCTGCGCCGCTGCGCTTCTGGTGGGGACGACCCTGACGGTCGGGGCGCCCGTGGCGGTGGCCGCGGAGCCTCCTGTCGCGCCGTACACGGCCATGACGGTGCACTTCGAGGGCTGGGACGTGGACGGCAACTTCTCCTATGAGAGGTCCCGCAACACGCTCCAGGTCTTCCAACAGACCACCAACGGGTACGCGTTGGCGATGTCCGGGTCGACCAGCGGCCACGCGCACTGGCACCACCTCGACGTGTCGCCGCCGAACGGGACGCGGTTCGAGGCCGGCCGGTCGTACCCGACGACGAGCTCCTACTCGCCGCTGGACGCGATCACGGTGTTCAACATCAGCGGTGACGGGCGGGGGTGCTCGGCCTCCGGCACGTCCTCGGGCACGCTGAACGTCCACGAGGCCGTCTACGACGACGCCACCGGCCAGTTCACCGTGTTCGCGGCCGACTACTCGGTGAAGTGCGGCGGGACCACCGAGGTCTTCGCGAAGGGCGAGATCCGGTTCCAGTCCGGTCTCGGCTACCGGGCCGCCGACACCTGGGGGGAGCACGCGCTCCGGTTCGGCGAGCAGCCGTGGGGGCGGACGGGCACGCCGAAGGAGGTCCCGGTCGAGGTGAACGGCACCCTGCCGACGACCTTCGGCGCGGCGACGGTGACGGGCGCGAATCCCGCCTCGTTCCGGATCACGGCGGACACCTGCTCGGGCAAGACGCTCTCCTACGGCCAGAAGTGCTCGCTGACCATCACGCCGACGGCCATCGGCAAGGGCGAGCAGACGGCGCTGCTGACCCTGCCGGAGGACTCCGTCGGTGGCAGCGTCACGCGCAAGCTGACGCTGGTGGGCTACGACGCGCGCGGCGACCGGGGGACCTACTTCCCGCTCGCGCCGTACCGCGTGCTGGACACCCGATCCGGTCACGGCGCGCCGGCGGTCGCGGTCGGTTCGGGCCAGTCGGTCCGGTTGCAGCTGGCAGGCCAGGGCGGGGTGCCGGTCGAGGCGTCGACGGTCGTGCTGAACGTGACGGTCACCGGGCCGTCCGGCCCGGGCCACATCTCCATCTACCCGACCGACGTGGCGCGGCCGACCGTGTCGTCGTTGAACTACACGCCCGGCTGGACCGGGGCGAACTCGGTCACGGTGAAGGTGGGCGCGGACGGCGGGGTGTACCTCTACAACCACGGTGCGTCCGTCCACCTCGTCGCCGACGTCAACGGCTTCTACTCCAAGGGCCGCGCGAGCTACCTGGGTGGGCAGTACCACCCGTTGGCCAGGCCGGTGCGCCTGGCCGACACCCGTGAGTGGGGCATCGGCCGACTGCCGGCGGGCTACTACGTCAACGTCGCCGCGTCGTGGGACACCTCGACCAACGGGACGATCCGGGCCTTCGCGGTGAACATCACCGCGACCGACACCCGCGCACCCGGCTTCCTCGCCGCCTGGAACGGCTCCGGCGCCAGCCTGCCGAGCACGTCCACGCTGAACTACGGGACCGGCAGCACCGTGACGAACTTCGCGGTGGTGCCCACCATGAGGTGCTACGACTGCGGCGGCGGCGGGCACGGCCTGCCGTCCATCGGCGTGTACACCAACCAGGACACCCACGTCATCGTGGACATCGTCGGCTTCTACGACGACAGCTCGCTGCCGGAAGGGCTGCGCTTCGAACCGGTCGTGCCCAAGCGGATCGCCGACACCCGCACGGGCCAGAACTGGCCGTCCGCGATCGGCAACGCCACGACCGCGACCATCGTCGTGCCGGACTCCGTCGTCGGCGCCGACACCTGGGCGGTGGCCACCAACGTCACCGCCGTCCAGCCGACCGCGGCCACCTTCCTGACGGTGTGGCCCGCGGGCTACACCGGGATCGAGCGCCCGAACACGTCCAACCTCAACCTGGATCCCGGCGCGATCACGCCGAACGCCGTGCAGACCATGATCGGCCCCGATTACGGCTTCCACGTCTACAACAACCGCGGCTCGACCCACGTCCTGGTGGACGTGGTGGGCACCTTCTACCTCGACGGGGTGTCGCCGACCGCGTCCGCGTCGGTCCAGGGCGCTATCCCCGCCCCGAAGGCGGAACCCCTGACCTCGCCGCGTCGCGCAGTCGCGAGCTGAGGGCAGGCCACCTCCGGCGGTAACCGATGCCGCACACGCAACTTCGGTCGCGTGTGCGGCATCGGCGTGTCCGGGTGCGCCGCAGTTCGACGCAACAGGGATGAGGACGATCACCGACCCGGTCCAGTCCTCCGCCCGAAGGGGCGGAAGGGTCGTGGTCAGGTCCCGGGCGGCTGCGGTGGCGCGTCGGCGTTCGACGAGCCGCCGTGGTCGCGGGCGGCGGCGATGGCGGTGACGATGTTGTGGTAGCCCGTGCAGCGGCAGAGGTTGCCGGAGATGGCGGTGCGGATCTCGGCCTCGGTGGGGGAGGGGTTGTCGCGCAGCAGTTCCGTCGCCACGGCCAGGACCCCCGGTGTGCAGAAGCCGCACTGCAGGGCGTGGTGGCGGCGGAACGACTCCTGCAAGGGGGTGAGGGACGTGGTCGCCAGGCCCTCGACCGTGGTGATCTCGCTGCCCTCCGCCTGAACCGCCAGGACGCAGCACGACCGGGCCGTCGCGCCGTCCAGCATCACCGTGCACGAGCCGCACGCGCCGTGCTCGCAGCCGACGTGCACACCGGTGAGGCCCAGGTCGTGACGCAGGAAGTCGGCGAGCGTGCGGCGGGGTTCGCAGTCGGCGGTGCGGGTGTGGCCGTTGACCGTGACGGTGATCTTCACCCGACCACCGCCTGACGCAGCGCCCTGCGGGTGAGCACGGCCGTCATGTCGCGGCGGTACGCGGCAGGGGCGTGCACGTCGTCGACGGGGTCGGTCGCGGCTGCCGCGGCGTCCGCCGCCGCGGTCAACACCTCCGGTGTGAGGGCTTGGCCTCGCAGCAGCTCTTCCGCCGCGTGAGCGCGGATCGGGGTGGGCGCCGCACCGGCCACGGCGATGCGGGCCTCGGCGACGACGCGGTCGGTGAGCGTGATCGAGGTGAAGACCGCCGTGATCGCCAGGTCGTTGGGGCGGCGGCTCAGTTCGGCGATGCCGTGGCGGGCGGTCGGCGGTGGCAGCGGGACGCGGATGCCGGTGAGCAGTTCGTCGGAGGCCAACGCCGTGCGGTGCGGGCCGCGGAAGAAGTCACGGGCGTCGACCTCCCTCGTGCCACCGGGCCCCTGGGCCGTGAAGACCGCGTCCAGCGCCAGGCACACCGCGGGCAGTTCGGCCGCCGGGTCGGCGTGCGCGACGCTGCCGCCGACCGTGCCGCGGTTGCGCACGGACACGTGACCGACGTGCGTCAGGGCCTCGGCCAGCAGTGGCACGGCCCGGCGCACGACCGGGGACGTCTCGGCGGCGCGCAGCCGGGTCAGCGCCCCGAGCACGAGCGTCGAACCGTCCTCCTCCACGCCGGTCAACGGCAACCGGGACACGTCGACCACGACCTCCGGCCGTCGCGACCGCGTGTTCAGCAGCGGGATGAGGCTCTGGCCGCCCGCCAACGCGACGGCGCCCCGCGCGAGCGCGTCCACCGCGATGTCGGCGGTGGCCGCCCGGACGTAGTCGAACCGCGCCGCCTTCACCGCTCGGCTCCCGCCCGGATCGCGGCCAGCAGGTCCGGCGGGGTGATCGGCAGCGACGTGATCCGCACGCCGAACTCCGCCGTCGCGTCCTCCACGGCGTGCGCGATCGCCGCCCCGCCACCGATCACCCCGGCCTCCCCGGCTCCCTTGAAACCGCCGGGGATGTGGTCGGCGGGTGTCTCCAGGTGGTCGATGCCGAACGGCGGCACCACGCCGGCCGTCGGCAGCAGGTACTCGGCGAACGACCGGGTCAGCGCTTCCCCCGAGCCGCCGTAGGCCAGCCGCTCGTACAGCGCGCCGCCGATGGCCTGCGCCGCGCCGCCTTGGAGCTGCCCCTCCACGATCATCGGGTTGATCACCGTGCCGCAGTCGTGGGCGATGAGGTAGCCGAGGAGTTCCACGACTCCGGTCTCCACGTCGACGGAGGCGAGCACGGCCGTGCAGCCGAACGCCGTGGCGACGTTGACGGGGTCGTACACCTCGCGCTCGTGCAGCGTCGGATCTTCGTCGTCGGGCAGCACGCCGTGCGGTCGCCGGTAGGCCGCGTCACCGATGTCGGCCAAGGTCACGCCGCGGCCCGGCACGCCCTTGACCGATACGACGCCTTCGCTGATCTCCAGGTCGTCCGGCGAGGCCTCGAAGACGTGGGCGGCGATGCGCAGCACCTTGGCCCGCAGGCGGGTGGCGGCGTTGAGCACGGCCGCGCCACCGACCGCGGCGGCACGGCTGGCCGCGGTGCCGTACCCCGTGTACGGAGCGGAGTCGGTGTCGCCGGAGATCACCGTGACGTGGTCCAGCGGCACGTCCAGCGCGTGCGCCGCGACCTGCGCCAGCGCCGTGTGGATGCCCTGGCCCATCGACGTCTGTCCGGTGTGGACGCTCACGCGCCCGGTCGAGTCGATGCGCACCGCGGCCTCGTCGAACCCGGAGTGGTCCAGCCCCGACATGTTGACGATCCGCGACGGCGCGAACGCGGACACCTCGTTGTGGAAGGCGTAGCCGATGCCCAGGTGCCCGCCCTCGGCACGCGCACGGGTCACCCGGTCGGCCCACCCGGCACGGCGCACGGCGTCGCGGCACAGGTCCAGGCACTCGGCGTACCGACCGGTGTCGTAGACGAACACCGGGCTCTGGTAGGGGAACTCGGTCACGAAGTTGCGCCGCCGCACCTCGTGCGGGTCGAGGTCGAGGCGTCGGGCCAGCGCTTCCACCACGTGCTCGTGCACGAAGTTCGCCTTGGGCAGACCGTACCCCCGGTAGGCGCCGTAGGGCGGCTTGTTCGTGACCACGCCGACGACGTTCAGCTCGACCGCCGGGATGGCGTACGGCCCGGTCATGACGGCCGCGGTCGTCCAGCACGGGCTGAGGCCGACGGTGCTGAAGTTGGCGCCGAGCACGCCGTGCACGGTGCCGCGCAGACCGGTGATCGTGCCGTCGGACCGGGCCGCCACCTCGACGTCGATGCGCTGCTCCCGCGCGTGCACGGTGGCGACGAAGCTCTCCCGCCGGTCCTCCAGGAACTTCACCGGCCGCCCGGACACGCGGGACAGGACCGCGGCCACCACCTGGTCGCCGTAGAAGCCGGACTTGCTACCGAAGCCGCCGCCGATGTCGGGCACGCGCACCCGCACCTTGTCCACCGACAGGCCGAGGACCTCGGCGAACAGCTCGCGGATCAGGTGCGGGCTCTGGGTGTTGACCCACGCGTCCAGGTGCGAGGTGAACGGGTCCCACGTCGCCACGACACCGCGCGTCTCCAGGGACGCGCCCCACTGCCGGGCGAAGCGGAACGTCTCCCGCAGCACCACGTCGGCCCGCGCGAACGCCGCCTCCACGTCGCCCTGCGCGACCACGGCGCGGCCCGCCACGTTGTCCGGCCAGTCCTCGTGCAGCCGGGGCGCGTCCGGCGCCAGCGCCTGCTCCAGCGTCGTGACGGCCGGCAACGGCTCGTACTCGACGTCGATCAGCTCCAGCGCGTCCTCGGCCGTGGCTCGGTCGACCGCGGCGACGGCGGCGAGACCGTGCCCGGTGTAGAGCACCTTGTCGACCGCGAGCGGGTACGCGACCGTCTCGGGCCCGTCGGGCGCCGACCGCCAGATCAGCGGCTGGGGTCGCCGCACCATCGACTTCACGTCCGCGCCCGTGACGACGGCGACCACACCCGGGTGCGCGGCGGCCGCGGTCGTGTCGATGCGCACGATCCGGGCATGCGGGTGCGGGCTGCGCAGGATCGCCGCCTCCAGCACACCGGGCGGCCGCACGTCGTCGATGAACACGGCCCGCCCCGTGAGCAGCCGCACGTCCTCCGCACGGCTCACGCGTGCGCCGATCAACCCACCGCCCACGGTCACCCCCTGTCGTCCACCTCGACCATGGCACTGAACGGAAGGGCGGGGAAGCACTCAGTCGGGTTACATCGAGACAGGTCCACTGCCTAGAGCGGATCCGGCGGAACTGCGTGGATCATGCCCTCGGCCCTGCCTCGACCAGAATCCGGAATGGCTTCCGTGGTTCGAGAACGGCAGCTCGGGCCTTGTGCACTGGTCGACGACGCGACGCCCGCGGACCAAGGTCGGGGGACAGCGCGGCAAGTCACTAGAATGGGGCGCGTCCGACCCGAGGGTGGCCGAAGCCCTCCAAGGAACGTTCGACGAACTCGAACCTTGACATTCCAGTGTTCCACAGGCCTGTGAGGTAGAGCCGCTGTGTCGGAAGCGTTGACCTGTTACGCGTACTGGGGCGCACGCCGCGAGACGGCGGAGCAGATCGCCGATCGGCTGCGACGATTCCTCCGCGGGATGACCGCGGTGAATCCCACGATGTTCGACACGTGGTACGTCGACGACCCGGGCGTGGTGGATGACCGGCCGCTCCGGCTCGACCTCGACTCGGCCGACTTCGTCGAACTGGTCGAGGCGGGCCGGAACCGTGACGGGGCGGCGGTGTTCGAGGAGCTCGGGTTCCAGTTGGTCAGCTGGGGCGCGGGCGCCGGCCCTCGCGCAACCCACTTCCGAGCGGTCGTCGGGAACCACAGCCCTGGTGGTGGGCCGAATGCGCTCGTGTTGCGGCTGGGGACCGCCGGGGCCGGCGCCGACCCCGGCTTCCGGGGTTCGGTCGTCGACGTGCTCGGCCGCGTGGCGGAGTGCTGGGAGCCCGATTGGGGGTTCGTCGGGAACCCGGGGTTGAGGTCGCTGCAACGCCCTGCTCCTCCCGGCACGGTGTACGTGGGGTACGCCCAGTACCTGTCGTCGGGACGTGCGGAGCTCGTGGCAGGTGGGGACGTCGGCGCGTCGTCGCGCACCACTTCGGGTGGAGGGCTGGTCCTGTCCCTGCTGGATCCGGACGGGGATGGCGTGCCGTCGGACTCGGAGGTGCTGGAGCTCAGGAAGCGCCTCGAACGGACAGGAGCCTTGCGATCCATCGGCAAGGAGCGTGCGGTCTTCTGACTCCGATTCCGGGGCCGATGGTGCGGTGTCGTCGTCATCCTGCGCGTCAGCCCTTCACGGCCCCCGCGGTGAGGCCCTCGGTCAGGAACCGCTGCCCGAACGCGTACATGACCGCCACCGGGATGCTGATCAGCAGTGACGCCGCGGCCAGCTGCCCCTGCGGCACGACGTCACCGAAGATCATCGACTGCATGCCGACGGGCAGCGTCTTGTAGTCGTCCTTGGTGATGAACACGAAGGCGAACAGGAACTCGTTCCACGCGTTGGTGAGCGTGAACAGCGCGACCGCCAGCAGGCCCGGCTTGGCCAGCGGCAGCACGATCCGGATGAACGCCCCGAACCGCGTGCAGCCGTCGACCAGCGCGGCCTCCTCGAGGTCGGCCGGGATCGACTTGAAGTAGCCGACGAGCAGCCACGTCGCGAACGGCAGGGTGAACGTGGGGTAGGCGAGCACCAGCGACCACAACGAGTCGTTGAGCCCGATCCCGCTCATCATCTGGTACAGCGGGATGAACAGCAGCGCGCCCGGCATCACGTAGGTGAGCAGGATCGTCACCGTGAAGCTCTCCGAACCCCGGAACTTCAGCCGCGCCAGCGCGTAGCCGGCCAGCGCCGCGCAGACCAGGGCGATCACGGTGGACGCCACCGACACCAGGATCGTGTTGACGTACCAGGTGCCGAACGCCCTGCCCGTGAACAGGTTGGTGAACTGCTCGGTGCTCCACGGGGTCGGCCAGAGGTCGTCGGTGCGCGCGACGATCTGGTCGTCGGACTTGAAGGCCGTGACCGTCATCCAGTACAGCGGGACGAGCACGAAGCCCAGCAGGCCCACGAGCGCGATCCCCGTGCCGCCGCCGCCGACCAGGCGCGCGGCCCGCCGGTTGCCCCGCGCGGTGAGCACCGAGACGACCCGTCCGACGGCGGCCGCGAGCACCACGAACACGCCCAGCACCAGCGCGGCCTTCCACACGATCCCCGGCGACGCCCAGACCAGCACGAGCACCGAGAAACCGACGACCACCCAGGGCAGCGCTCGGCGCTGAGCGGGCGTCAGCCGCCTGCGCCCCAGGTCGCCCGTGCCCGGCGAGTCGCCGCGTCGCATCATCCGCACGAGGATCACCACGAGGACGGCGATGACCGGCAGCATCACCAGCGTGACCGCGGCGCCTGCACCCAGTTGCAGCTGCTGGATGGCCTTCGAGTAGGCCACCATCACGTACGGGGCGGTGGCGTCGCCCGGTCCGCCCTGGGTCATCAGCCAGATCAGGTCGAAGTTGTTGAACGTCCAGATCGACGACAGCAGCACCGTCACGATCATGATGCTGCGCAGTCCCGGCAGCGTGATGTGCACGAAGCGCTGCCACGGCGACGCGCCGTCCACCACCGCCGCCTCGTAGAGACCGCCGTCGATGGCCTTGAGCCCGGCGAGGAACGTCACCGTGAAGAACGGGACGCCCTTCCAGACGTTGACCAGGATGACCGCGGGCATCGCGAGCGCGGGATCGGACAGCCACTGCGCGGGCCAGGAGTCGACGAGCCCGATCGCGGCGAGGGCGGGCCCGATGCCCGAGTCGGTGAGCAGGACGTTCACGCTGCCGAAGATCGGGTCGAACAAGGACCGCCAGGTGAAGGCCGTGACGACCGTCGGCACCACCCACGGCAGCAGGATCACCCCGGCGAGGATCGTCCGGCCGCGGCGCATGTGGTGCAGCATCAACGCCGCGATGAGACCGAGCGTCACCTTGAAGATCTCGGCGTACGCGGTGAAGACGAACGAGTTGAGCACGCCCTTGTGGAACACGGCGTCGTCGATGAGGTCGAGGTAGTTGCCCAGCCCGACGAAGACCGTCTCCGCACCGTGGCGCTCCGTGGTGCTGGTGACGACCGAGCCCGCGATCGGGTACAGGATCAGGCCCGCGACCAGCACCAGCGTCGGCCCGATGAACACCGCGGCGAGGCGCCAGTCGCGCCCGAGCAGGCGCTGCGACGCGGTGAGCGAGGACGACGCGCCCGGCGCCGGACGGACCGGCGCCGGGCGCGGACGCAGCACCGTCACTGCGGGTAGCCCTGCTGCTCGAAGACCTGGACGATCCGGGCGTGGGTCGAGGCGACGGCCTCGGCCGGCCGGGTGCCCTGGATGACCGACTGCATCATGTCGGTCAGCAGGTAGGCGGCGGTCGCGGCTTGCTCGCCGGGGCTCGGGGCCTGGGGGAACGCGTAGCCGGTCTTGGTGGTCAGGGGGAGCGGCACGCGGGTCTGCTCCCGCAGCGCGGGGAAGGCCGGGTCACCGCTGGTGTAGTACGGGTCGGAGTCCCACACCTTGTCCCACGCGGGGTTGACCAGGCACGGTGCCCCCTTCGCGACACCGAGCAGCGCGCTCCCGCCGACCATGAACTTCGCCACCAGCTTGGCGAGGTCGGGGTTCTTCGCACCCTTGAACACGACGAACGAGTTGGACTCGCCGAACGCGAGCGGCCGGTCGATCGCCGGCCCGGTGGCGCCGTTGAACGGGTGCGTGTTGGCGTAGACCGGGTTGTTCTTGGTCTTCGAGTCGGCGTAGACGCTGAACTGGTTGAGCGTGAGCCCCAGGATCTGGGCCAGCCAGTTCTCGTTGTTGCTCGAGTCGGTCCAGCTCCCGATCCCGGGTGGCAGCATCGGCGCGTACTTCGGGTTCGTGTAGATGTCGCCGATGAACGTGACGGCGGCGACGGTCTCCGGCGAGTTGAACACCACCTTCGTGCCGGTGTTGTCCGCGATCGCCCCGCCGTAGCAGTTGATGACGTTGGTGATGAAGCCGTTGGCGTCGCCGGAGCGGTTCACGGTGAGGCCCCAGCCGAACCGCCGCTTCGCCGGGTCGGAGACCTCCAACGCGTTGTCGCGCAGCTCCTCCCACGTGTAGTGGGGCTTGAGCGGGAGACCCTTCTCCTCGTACCAGTCCTTGCGCAGGTACATCGCGGTCGCGATGAAGTGGTAGGGGATCGCGAACCAGCGCCCGTCGAACACGCAGAAGTTGGTCGCCTCCGTCGCGGGCTCACCGTAGAGCGCGCGCATCTCCTCGACCACGTCGGTGACGTCGGTGAGGTGGCCGAGGTTGTGGAGCTGGCCGACGAACCGCCGGTCGCTCAGGAAGGCCAGATCGCGGCTGGTGCCCGCTCGCACCTCGGCGTCCATCTTCGCGACCATGTCGCCGGCGTCGCCGGAGACCAGGTCGTTGTGGATCGTGGTGCCGGTGGCCTGCGCGAAGGCCTGCAGCGACTTGTCCAGGGCCTGGTTGGCGGTCTCCGAGTACAGCTTCTGCGAGAGCATGCCCACCGACCCGCCGCGGAGCGCGGCCGCCTGGTCGAGCAGGGCTTGGGGGACTTGGACGTCGACCTGCGGCGCGGTGGGGCCGCTCCCGCAGCCGGCGAGACCGAGCACGCCCAGCGCGCTCATCCCGAGGAACGTGCGCCTCGATAAGTCCGTTTTCTCTGCCATGACCACTCCTCTCGCGTCCGGTCGGGCGGACGCGTACCGACGGGGCGACGTTGCGACCGGCGGGACAGCGGGGCGAGCGCCGCGCTGCGGGGCGTTTCACGCGGCGAACGAGGCCGATCTCCTGATGACCACGTGCCGATCGGCGAGCCTGTGCACCGCCGGCCGGTGCGGCGTGGGTCCGGCGCCGATCAGCCCCGGCCGGATCGGCGGGATCGCAGGTTCTGCCATGCCTCGTCCGTCCTCGTCATCGGTTCCGGATCTCGGTCGTGCAGTGCGCTAGCGCGGCGGGGCGGCCCGCTTGGTCCGCTGCTCCCTCTCCGCGAGGAGCGTGGAGTTGTTGCTCAGGTGCCTGCGCATCGCCGCGCGGGCACCTGCCGGGTCGCGCGCCACGAGCGCCTCGTAGATCTCCGTGTGGTCGGCGGTGGCGCTGCGCAGCGCGGCCGGCGCCTCGTTGGTGATGCGTCGGCTGGCCGTGCCGAGCCAGCGGGCGGAGTACATGATCCGGTCGAGGATCCGGTTGTCGGCCGCCCGGCAGATCTCCATGTGGAACTCGTGGTCGACCTCGAGGTAGGCGTCGGGGTCCGCCTCGAGCGCCGACATGCGGTCGATCCCGTCCCTGAGCCGGTTCAGCGTCCCGTCGGTGATGCCGGCCGCGGCCATCGCGGCGAGTTCGGGCTCGAGCAGCATGCGCAACTGGTGCAGCTCCTGGAGCAGCTCGCCGACGATCTCCGCGGGCAGCCACTCGACCAGCAACGGGCTCAGGTAGTCCCACTCCGCGACGGGGCGCACGACGACGCGGCGGCCCTGCGAGACGGTGACGATGTCGAGCGAGGCGAGGATCTTGAGCGTCTCCCGCGCCACCACGCGGGACACCCCGAACTCGCGGGAGATGTCGAGCTCTGACGGGGCCCGGCCGTCATCGAGGTCGCCGCTGACGATGCGCCGGGTCAGGTGTGCCGCCACCTGCACCGGGAGAGTCCGGACCCTGACAGCTTCCGGAGACTCTTGTCCCCTTTGCATGTCATCAGCTTATAGGACAAGTTGGACACCGCGACAGTCCGTTCACCTGCACTACCCGGCGGCGGGAGAGAAATGCGGATCGTGAACGTCACGACGGCGGTGGTGGCCTACCACGGTGAGGCCACGCTGGTGCGGATCGACACCGACGAGGGCCTCAGCGGGTTCGGCGAGGCCAATCCCGATGCGGGCGCGGGCGCCGTCGTCGGGATGATCGACTTCCTGACGCCCCTCCTGATCGGCGAGGACCCGCGCAACGTCGAGCGGTGCTGGGAGAAGCTGCGGCGCAGCAGGGTCTTCGCGGGCGCCCAGGGCGGGGTGTCCGTGATCGCCCTCTCCGGGATCGAGATCGCGCTGTGGGACCTCGCGGGCAAGGCCGCGGGCCAGCCGGTCCACCGGCTGCTCGGCGGAAAGTTCCGCGACCGGATCCGCCTCTACGCCGACTGCGGCGACGGCGACGACCCGGCGGGTTCGATCGCGGGGTGCGTCGACCGGGCCCAGCGGATGGTGGCCGAGGGCTTCACCGCCATCAAGTTCGACGTCGACGACCTGCACCACCCCGCCAAGTTCGACGCCTTCAACCACACGATCAACGCCGCCGAGCTGCGATCGATGGTGGCGCGCGTAGCGGCCGTGCGGGAGGCGATCGGGCCGGACGTCGACCTGGCCATCGACCTGCACGCCCGCTACGACGTGCCGAGCGCGTGCCGGATCTCGTGGGAACTGGAGCCGTTCGACCTGATGTGGCTCGAGGAGCCGCTGCCGGCGGAGAACGTCGACGCGCTGGTGCGGGTGCGCGCGCAGACCCGCACGCCCATCTGCGCGGGCGAGAACCTGTACCTGCGGTGGGGATTCCGCGAGCTGCTCGAACGCGGCGCCGTGGACGTCATCGAACCGGACGTGCCGAAGTGCGGTGGCCTCGCCGAGGCCAAGAAGATCGCCAACCTGGCGGAGCTCCACTACGTTCCCTTCGCGCCGCACCTGGTCTCGACGCCGCTGGGCACGATGGCCACGTCGCACCAGTGCGCGGCGATCCCCAACTTCTTCGTCCAGGAATGGCACGCCCTCGAGGAGCGCGCGGTGTGGGACAGCTACGTCCACGCCCCCGACGGAAGCGGCTCGATCGTCAAGGACGGCTACATCACGATTCCCGACACCCCCGGCATCGGCGTGGAGCTCGACATGGACGGCGTCCGGGCACACGCCGTCGCGGGCTACGGGGTGTTCGAGTAGCGGAGCCGATCACCGAGTCCCGCGGGGGTGGTGTCCGAATTCTGCGGATCACTGCTGTGCTCGCGGGGATTAACGAGCCGTTGCGGCAGGTCGGGAGCTTCTTCATCGATTTCGCGGACTATTCCTGGTGGTGGTGACTGCTCGTCGTGGATTCACTCGGTCGGCTGTGTCTCCGGTTGCCGGGTTTCCGCTTCAATGGCACCGCACCGCTGTGCCGGCGGTGGGGTGATCGTTCTGACATCCGGGGGGATGTCCATGCTGTTCGGTTGGGAATCTCTGACGTTGTAGTCGTTGGCGTGGGCGACAACGGCTCGTCCGGGTGGCTCCAGGGTCTTTTTCCTGTGGTCGCGTCCTGGCATGTGTCGGCTGATTCGACGTGCCACGTCGGTTTCGGCTGGTTCCTTCATGTCCGGCTTCGCAGTGCGCGCGATTCGCGTATCGATCGAATTCAGGATGTGGGGGAGCGGTGACGGAACCGGGCACGATTCGGATGGGCCGGACTCGCTGGTTGGCTTCGGCGTGCACCTTGCTGGTGGCGGCGAGCCTGCTGCAACCGGTGACGTGGGCGCGTGCGGCGGCGGGCGAGGTGCCCGGGGTGACGGCGGGGGCGGGACCGGTCGACAGGCCGGCGCCTTCGTCCGCACGTCCGGACGAGGCGGTGCCGCCCGAGAAGTGGCCGCCGGTCGTGCCCGCGGGCGTCAAGGCCGGTGGTGAGCCCGTGCGACTGTCCACTGAGGATTGGGAGCGCGTGCGCAAGCCGGGCCAGGCCGCCGCGGACAACGCCGAGGAGGTGTTCGCCGGAGTCCTGACGCGACCGGGGTTCGCGCTGGGCGACACCTCGCTGGTCGCCTACTTCGACGTGCGGGAGGACGACCGGGCGTGGTCGTCCTGGCGGGCGCGGGTGTTCGACGCGGCCACGGGCGCCGAGCAGTCCTCGACGGTGCTGCCGCGCTCGGAGTTGCAGACCCCGTGCGGCGCGGTGCGCCAGTTCTGCCGCACGTTCGGCGCGGGCGAGGGCTGGGTTCTCGATCCGGGCAAGGAGTACTTCGTCACGCTGGCGGCCATCCTGGACGAGGGCGGCGAGCTCGTGTCCGCGCCGGGGCCGAACACGCGTCCGCGCACGACGGTCGTGCCACCGGAGATCCCGGTCGAGCAGACGTCCGGTTGTGGCTGCGGGTCGGCGTTGAGCACGACCGCCGCGCGGCAGGCGTTCCGCGGTGACGGCGTCAACACGGCGACCGGCGCGTTCACCCGGATCGAGCCCGATCTGGTGATGGCGTCGTTCGGCGTCCCGTTCTCCTCCACGCGCGTGTACTCCTCGACGTTGACCGCTCCGGGGCTGTTCGGGCCGGGGTGGGCGTGGTCGTACGGGATGCGCGTGACGCAGACCGACGAGGGCGCGATCGTGCTGGCCGACGACGGCGCGAGCGTGCTGTACCGGCTGGTCGACGGCGGCTACCGGCGTCCGCCCGGTGTGCGTTCGACGTTGCGCAAGACCGACGCCGGCTGGGAACTGGTCACGGTGGGCCAGCAGGTGTACGGGTTCGACGCGCAGGGTCGCCTGGTGTCGATCCGCACGCCGCGCGGCGTGGGCGTGACCCTCGCGTACGGCGAGCAGGAGATCACGGTCACCGACCCGTCCGGTCGGGTGGTGCGCGCGCGGGTCGAGGGCGGTCTGATCCGCTCGATCACGCTGCCCGACCACCGCAAGGTCCAGTACGAGTACGACGAGGCCGGCAGGTTGGCGGTCTACAAGGACGCCCGCGCCGGTCAATGGCGCTACGGCTACTCCGCCGAGGGACGGCTGGTCGACGTCACGGACCCGCAGCCCCACCGGACCACGTTGGTGCGCAACGAGTACGACGCGTCCGGGCGGATGGCGCGGCAGCTCGACGCCGTCGGCAACGCCACCGCGTTCGCCTGGAACGCGGACGAGCAGGAGGCGACCACGACCGACGCGGACGGTGTGATAGTCCGCGACGGCTATCGCGGCAACGTGCTGCTCTACACCAGGCGCGGGGCGGGTGACACCGACAACCACCGCTACGACGGCTCGCTCAACCGCAACCTGCTGGTCAACGGCAGCCACAACCAGCACGAGTCGCAGCACGACGCCAACGGCAACCCGATTCGACGCGCCGCGCCGCAGGGCTTCGACGAGAAGACGAAGTACGACGAGCGCAACAACCCGATCGAGTTCGTCGACGCCAAGGGCAACGTCTGGAAGAACACCTACAACGAGTTCAACGAGCTGGTCCGCAGCACCGACGCCGAGAACCACTCGATCAGCCACACCTACGACGAGCGCGGCCTGCGCACCACCACGACCGACCAGCGCGGCAAGGTCACCCGCTACGAGCACATCCCGCCCGGCCAAGCCAACTCCGGGCTGCTCGCGGCCGTGACCTCACCGGAGGGGCGGCGCACCGAGGCCAAGTACGACACCACCGGTCGCCGGATCGCCTCGACCGACCCGCGCGGGACGGTGCGGGGCGCCGACCGTCGGGCGTTCACCACCGAGTACCGCTTCGACGCGCAGGACCGCGTGGTCGAGGTGTCCGAACCGGGCAAGCACCACTCGTGGCGCACGAACTACGACGAGGTCGGCCGGGTCACCAGCACCGTCAACCCCGAGCACGTGAAGGTCGAGTACCACTACCTCGACAACGGACGGCTGGCGAAGGTCTCCGATCCGCGCAAGACCACCTCGATCACCTACACCAACGCCGGGCGTCGAGCCGCGGTGCGGATCGAGATGGGCCGCGGTGAGCAGGACATCGTCACCGCCTACCGGTACAACGCCAAGGGCCTGCTGCACCAGACGATCTCACCGCGAGGCAACGTGCCGGGGGCGGTCGAAGCGGACTTCACCACCACGTACCGCTACGACGCCAACGACAACCTCGTGCGCATCTCCCGCCCGTACCCCGGCGGTCAGGTCGTCCACAAGGACATCAAGGTCGACGAGCTGGACCGCACCACGTCCACAGTGGACGAGTTCAACAAGCCGTCGGAGTTCCAGCGCGACAACACCGGCCAGGTCACCGAGAGCAAGGACGCGCTGGGCCGCAGCCTGACCATGGGCTACGACCGCAACGGCCGCCAGACCGCGAACACCGATGCCGGGCGCAACACCACGAAGACCACCTACGACGAGGCCGGCAACAAGATCCGCCAGGAGAACGCCACCGGCGGCGTCACCACGTGGACCTACACCGACGACGGCCTGCTCGCCGGCGTCACCGAGCCGCGCGGCAACGTCGAGGGCGCGGACCGCGAGCGGTTCACCACGCACTTCGAGTACGACCTGGCGGGCAACCGCACCAAGGTCGTCGACCCCCTCGACCACACCACCGTCTCGACCTACGACGCCAACAACCGGCTCACCTCGGTCACCGACGCCAACGACCACACCACCCACTACCGGTACCGCGAGGACAACCAGATCGAGAGCGTCCACGCCCCCGACGCCCGGTTCCACCCGCACGCGCCGCACGTCGACGCCACCGTCTACAGCTACCACGCGGACGGCCTGCTCGCGGCGATCCGCGACCCCAACCACCACGTCCGGCGCATCGACTACGACCGGGCCGGACGTCCCACCAGCACCACCGACCCGCTGGGTCGCCGCGTCGAGGCCACCTACGACGTGGAGAACAACCTCGTCGCCGCGCTCACCCGCGGCGAGCACGAGTGGATCAGCGACGCCGAACGGGCCAAGCGCACCATCGTCGACACCTACGACATCGTCGGCCGCCGCACCGAGCGGGCTCTGGGCAACAGCGGACCGAAGTACACGTGGGCCTACGACGCCAAGGACCGCGTCACCGGGTACGGCGACCCGCTCGGCGTGCGCAAGGTGTCCTACGACGACGAGGACCAGATCACTCGCGTCACCCGCGAGGAGGCGGCGGGGCGCAGCGAGACGTTCGACTACGACTACGACGTGCGCGGCAACATCACCGCCCGCGCCTACCCCGACGGCACCCGCGTCACCAGCGGCTACGACGCCGACAGCCGGCTGTCCGAGCTGACCGTCAGCGGCGGCGCCGCGGGCCCGGACGCGGCCACGTGGCGGTTCGGCTACGACGTCGCGGGCCGTCGCACCAGCACCACCCTGCCCCAGGGCACCGGCCTGGTGGAGCGGCGAACCTACGACGACGCCGGCCGGCTGACCGGCATCGGCACCGATCGCACCCCGGGCACCGGACCACCGGTCGACGTGCAGGACCCGATCTCGGCCTACCGGCTCGACCTGGACCCCGTGGGCAACCCGACCAAGGTCACCACGACCCGCGGCGGGGTGTCCGAGGCCGTCGCCTACGCCTACGACCCGGCCGACCGCGTCACCTCCGCCTGCTACGCCGCCACCAGCTGCGACCGGCACGCCGAGGCCGCCGGGCGCATCGACTACAGCTACGACCTCGTCGGCAACCGCCTGACCCAGAAGCGCACCGGCACCGCCGGCAGCGACACCACCCGTTACCTCTACGACGCCGCCGACCAGTTGCGCAAGCGCATCGTCACGCCGCAGCACACGGGCAACCGCCCCGACGGCGAGGCGAGCGGTTGGCCCAGCACGGTCACCGACTTCGACTACGACCTCAACGGCAACCAGACCAAAGCAGGTCGGGACACGTTCGCCTACCACCTCGACAACACCCTGGCCAGTGCCACCACCGGGGGCCGGACCACCGCGTTCGCCTACGACGCCACCGGCCTGCGCCTGACCGCCACGTCCGGTGAAGGCCAAGCGGCCACCACCCAGCGCTGGAGCTGGGACGTCAACGGCACGCTGCCCCAGATCGCCCTGGACACCACCAGCAACGCCGCGGGTGCGGTCACGGAGCGCCGCGGCTTCACCTACGGCCCCGACGACGAGCCACTGGCCCTGCTCGACCCCACCACCGGCGCGCACGCCTACACGCACGACTGGCTCGGCGGCGTGGCCAACATGCTCAGCCCCAACGGCGTCCCCGAGGCGGGCTACGACTACGACCCGTTCGGCAACCCCCGCGAGGGCGACACCCTCAAGCCCGGTGATCCCTCCGGTCCCGCGAACCCGCTGAAGTACACCGGCGCCTACCAGGACTCCACCTCGGGCGAGGGCAACTACTACCTCCGCGCCCGCAACTACAACCCTGACACCGGCCGCTTCACCAGCACCGACCCCATGCCCCAACCAGGGCCGGCCATCTCCGCCTACGCCTACGCCGAGAACAACCCGCTGTCCTACACCGACCCGACCGGCGCGGTGGTCGACGCGGGCGGCGGCAGCGGCTCACCGTCCGAGACCGGAGCCGCCCAGCCCACCGGACCCAGCCCTGAGGACGTCGCCAAGGCGCAGCAGATCCAGAGCAAGAGCCTGCTCGACGTCATCCTGGAGGCGGGCGGCCAGATCCTCATGGAGTTCCTGGGGATCAACGACATCGTCAACTGCCTCAAGGGCGACATCGGCGCCTGCGTCTCCATGGTCATCGGCGCCCTGCCCTGGGGCAAGATCTTCAAGGCCAAGAAGATCGCCGAAGCCATCTTCCGCGCCGGCAAGGCCGTGGTCACCTTCTTCCAGGAGATCAAGTGGGCCCGCGCCATCATCCAGGGCGCGGAAAAGGCCGCCGAAGCCGCCAAGGCCGCCGCCGCTGCCGCCGCGAAGGCCGCCGCCGAGAAAGCCGCCAAGGCGCGCGCGGCAGCGGAGGCGGCCGCCAAGAAGGCCGCGGCGCAGGCGGCGGAACGGGCCAAGGCACTGGCCGCCAAGGCTAAAGCGGCGACGAAGAAGAAAGCGCCCGAATCCTGCCCGGTGCGGCGCAAGCACAGCTTTACGGCCGGCACGCGCGTTCTCATGGCCGACGGCACGACCAAGGCGATCGAGTCGGTCACGCCGGGTGACGCGGTGCGCGTCACCGACCCCGCCACCGGACGTACCGAGAACCGACAGGTGACCCGTGCGATCCGCACCGACCACGACAAGGAGTACGTCGACCTCGTGGTCCAAGGTGGCGGGGCGGAGCACAAGATCACGACGACCGCCAACCACCCGTTCTGGTCCGTGGCACCGGGCCGCTGGACCGACGCGGGCGACCTGCGCGCGGGCGACCTGCTTCGCACCGCGACCGGCGCCCGTGCCCGGGTCGGCGCCGTCCGCGCCCACAGCACCGCGCAGCGGACCTTCGACCTGACGGTCGACGACGTCCACACCTACTACGTGCTGGCCGGCCCCATCTCCCTCCTGGTGCACAACGTCGACGAGTCGCGGCTCTGCGACCTGACGCTCGGTCCGGGGCCGAACGCCAGGGAGGGTGTCGCGCTGCCGGGTGGTGACAAGGACGCGCCGGGCGTGCAGGATCTGACGAATGAGGCCGGAGACCGGCACGGGTGCCACACCTGTGATGCGAGGACACCTGGCACCAAGGCGCAGCCCGGCCGGCCGCAGGGCAACTGGATCACCGACCACCAGGGCGCGACCAGGTTGGTCGAGGACGCTCCGTTCGACACCTTCCAGACCGGGTACCCGCACTGCTGGCCCTGCGCCCGGCAGCAGGCCGGTGTGGTGACGCAGATCAACCGGGGAAACTATGACTTTCCAATCGAGCCCTGACGAGTCGCTCATCGGGCGGGCGACGTTCTTCGTCGACCACGGGCTCATCATGATCGAAGATCCCGAGAGCGCGTTCCTCCACGACCTCTGGGATCCGGCCGCCGAGTACGTGAGCGCCGGTCCGGATTCCGTCTACCTCTCGGTGCAGCCGTCCGTGGACGGGCCGGTCGAGATCGGGATCTTCAGGTCCGAGGCGGGCCTCGTGGACGGTGTCACGTATTTCGACGGCGAGATCGTCACGAGGTCCGGCCGGTTCGTCATTCACGATGCCAACGACGTGATGTGCTTCACCGTTCGTCAACCCAGTGGTCGAGCGAGGGTCAGGGTGAACGTGGACGAGCCCGGACTCGCCAGTCGAATGAGCGTGGCGTTCTTCCTCGAATAACCGAACCTTGTCACCGTGGTCGGCGGCGGGCCTGGGCCATCCCGGCGCGCGGTGCCGGCGGGCGTCGGCGATGCTGTGGGCGTGGAGTACGTGTCCAGAGTGCCGCGACCGCCGTTGGACGGGCTGATCGACGACCTCTACTACCTGGAGGGTGCGCCGCCGTACGCCCGGCTGACGCTGCCGCCGATGCCGGCCGGGTTGCTCATCGTCAACCTCGGGGCGCCGTTCCGCATCCGCGGCGGCGCGGAGGTCGCGACGGCCGAGTACGCCGACGGCTGCGTGGTCACCACGCCCACCCGCGCGTTCGAGTTCGGCTATCCACTGTGGACCCGGTCCGTCGGCGTGCACTTCAAGCCGTGGGGGTTGGCGCCGTTCCTGCCGATGCCCGCGGTCGAGTTGTGCGACCGGCCGGTGACCGTGGAGCAGGTGTGGGGCCGGCCCGCCATCGCTCGGCTGCGGGACCGGCTGGCCACGGCGGACGGACCGCACGAGATGCTGACGCTGCTCGAGGAGGAGCTGATGCGCCGGCTGTGCGAGACCGCCGGCCTGGGATTGGTCCGCCACACGAGCAGCGTCATCGCGGCGACCGGCGGGGCCGTGGCGATCGGCGACCTGAGCGCGGCGGCCGGTGTCAGCAGCACTCATCTGGCACGGCGGTTCAAGGAGGTCGTCGGCGTCACGCCGAAGCGGCTGGCCCGCACCCACCGCTTCGCCACCACCGTGCTCTCGATCAACCCCGCCGAACCGGTCGACTGGGGCGACCTCGCCGGTGGCGCGGGCTACTTCGACCAGGCCCACTTCGGCCACGAGTTCCGGGCGTTCACCGGGCTCACGCCGACCCGGTACGTCGAAGTCCGGCGGCGGTTCCTGCGCGAACACCCCGGCCACGCGCTGGACGGCTGGCCGCTGCCGGCCGATTGATTTCTTACAAGAGCGACCGCTCACGGCAGGCTAGTTTTGAGCCCACCCCGAAGCAGAGGAGAGTCCCGTGGGCAAGGTGGTCCTGTACAGCTCGGTGTCGGTGGACGGCTTCATCGCGGACGAGGCCGACCAGCCCGGACCGCTGTTCGACTGGCTGTCCAACGGTGACGTCCCGCTGGACGAGAGCGGCGTGCTGAAGGTGTCGCAGACGTCCTACGACTACACCCGGCCGTACTGGGACCGGATCGGGGTGACCGTCGTGGGCCGCCACGTCTTCGACCTGACGGACGGCTGGGACGGGAAGCCTCCGGGCGGGATCGACCACGTGGTCGTCGTGACGCACCGGCCGCGGCCGGAGGGTTGGGATCCCGCGGCGCCGTTCCACTTCGTCGATGGCGTCGAGGCAGCGGTGGCCAAGGCGCAGGAGCTCGCGGGTGACCGCGTGGTCGAGGTCGCTGCCGGCGACGTCGGTGGCCAGGTGCTCGCCGCGGGTCTGGTCGATGAGGTGCGCATGGACGTCGTGCCCGTGGTGTTCGGGTCCGGCAAGCGCTACTTCGGGTCGGTCGACGCGCAGCACCTGCTGGAGGATCCCGACGTGGCGATCCAGGGCAACCGGGTGCTCCACCTGCGTTATCGGGTGCGCCGTTGACCAAGCCGGGCGGGTTCGCGTCCACTGTGGATGGTTACGTGAGATCTGGGCTGTGTCTGCGCATCGCCGTACTTGGTCGGGCGGCCGCCGATCGCCTCAGCACCTCCCTGCGGCAGGGGTTTCCGTCGTACATCGCTGCCGGTCCGGTCAGCGGCCTTCGTCCTCGGTGAGCTGTTCGAGCAGGGCGAAACCATGCTGATCCACCGGGATCGCGGTCGCGGAGAGCAAGGCCACCGCGGTGCCGGCCGCGAGGTCCAGGCCCAGCCAGCTGCGGAAGCCGCCGGTGCCGCCGTTGTGCCACGTGATGGCGCGCCCGTTGCGCTCGATCGTGAGCCACGCCGCGCCGATGCGCACCACCGGGCCGGTGAAGTTCTCGACGGGGTTCAGGGCGGCGGTGCCGGGCGCGGTGCCGTCGAGGAGGGCTGAGGCGAGGCGGGCCAGGTCGTCGATGCGAGCTCGGATGCCTCCGGCCGGTCCCAGCGCTTCACCCGTCCACGGCTGACGTTTGCGGCCCACCTGGTCCGGCTAGGGGTCCGCGAAGACCAAGGTGGGATCACCATGTTCGTGGTCGTCATCGTCTCCACGCTCCTACCGGTCGCCGGGCTCCTGCTGGACGGGAGGACTGGCCTTGGCGGCCAAGGGACATGCGCAGGCCACGCCTACCTGTCCGTCACCGGCCAGGCCGACACCGTCTCGGAGGCGGTCACCGTGAACCGGCCGGGCACGGCAGCGCCGAGGCTCACCTGTGCGCTCCTCGCTCGATCGCCTTCGCGACCAAGCCAACAGGGTGTGGAATCCGGTGTGGTGTAGTGGTTCAGTGATCGCAGGGCTGTTCATGAGCGCGGTGGCCGGCCTGCGGCGTGGAACTCGTCCGTCGCGTGCCAGGTGGCGTCCTCTTCTCCGCGTCACGACCGGTCGACCTGCCGGTGTCGCTCGCCAGTTCCGCTGCAACGAATGAGGAAGTGATGTACTACCTCAGCATCTCGAAGCACTCACCGTTCGAGCGCGCGCGTGCGCGTTCCGGGGGTGAGTGGGGCTGGACGTCGTTCGACGAGGTCGGGCAGGTCTTCGACGGTCGGGAACTGACTCTGCGGGACTACGTCGAGGTCGAGGACCGCTATGTCTGCGCGGTGCGCACGGTCATGGAGTCGTTCGGTGCCCATCAGGCGGTGTTGCGGCACGTCTTCATGGATGAGCTTCCGTCGGAAGAACTGGGTGAGCTGTACAACGGGCGTGTCGTAGGCCGACAGGAGGTCGAGCTCCTGGTCCGAGCCATGCTCAGGGGAGCGGCTTACCACACCCACCTCGACCTGGGCGGCGGGGTGGGTGTACAGGTCAGCTTCGACTTCTACCTCAACGTGTATGCGCCGGGCGAGCTGTCGGCGCTCGTCGAAGTCGTCGGTGAGTGCGGGCTCTACGTCGACTACTTCGAGGAAGAGGGTGATCCGGACGACGACGAGATCCCACCTCCTCGGGCGGACCACGGCTTCTGGGCTGCGGTGCGCGATGCGGTCGGGTCATCCGCCGGGCCGGTGTTGCTGATGGAGCGGCGCGCCGGCGGGCGTTACGGTGAGGATTGGTACCTGGTTGGTGCCGAGGATCTGGACGAAGTCGTGTCCGGGCTCAGGGTCGGCGCGGAGGTGTTGGTCTATCCGGATCTGGAGGTGACCGCCACGACGCCGGGCGAGTTGGTCGAGTCGGTTGCTTCGTCGGTGGGGTCGTTGTCGGCCATCGTGCTCTTCCGCCGTCCGCGGCCGGTGCCGCGGTTGGACTACCTGAGGTTGAGCGCGGGGCTGGGTTCGACGGTCCCGGAGGCGTTCGTGGAAGCAGAGGGCCTCGGGTACTTCCTGGACCCCGACCTGGAGGCCACCGACAGCCGCTGCGTGCGGGCGACTGTGTGATCCGGAGCCGCCCGGCCATGGGGTTCGGACCGGCGGGCGTGTCACCGCGGTGATGCTGTGGCGGCGAGAGTCTCGTCCGAGCAGATCTGGCAGCGTGGTGGTATTCGCTGAGGATGCCGTGCACTCATTGCCGTCGGCGGCCGCCGAGTCGAGTGACGGCTGCTTGGCCGGTGGCCGGCTGTGGCAGCGGTTTTGGCGTTCCGGCCGCACTTGATGACCAGGTGCGTTCCGCTGGCAGTGGCCTTTCCGACCCGATATTGGTGACGAAGGCTCCAGTAGACCTACCAGTAGAGTGTCGGCCTTTGCTGAACGTCACTGACGAACCCCACCGACCGCGCCGTGGTCGCCACCGTCGTCGACGGCGAAGGCGACATGACCCGCCTGACCGTGGCCGGCGAGGACAGCACCAACGGCAGCGTGGACGGCACCTCACCGACGGTCACCGCCGTAGCCCGGTACGAGCACCTCGAACTGGTCTACGCCGTGACCGTCGACGTTGACTGAGAGTTGCGCAGGACACGACGTGTCGGAACTTGAGTCCGCGAACACCGCTTCGATCGCGTTGCAGGACATACTGGGCTTCAGCCGCTGGTGTACAGCTCTTCGGCGCAATGATCTTTCGGGGGTGTTGGATTGGTTGATCGACTGCCGGCTTGGCTGCCCGACTGGAGCGGTGCTGGACGCATTGCGGAAGAGGTCGACGTAGTGGTATTGAGGGCGGTGGTTCGCTCGCTGATCAATGTGGTGTTCACCGATGACACGGCCCTGCTCGACTCCTTGGGTGATTCCCTCGAATCATCTCTTGTCACGCCACTGGGCATCCTTTCGGAAGTTTACGAGAGTGGCGATCTGGTGGAGCTGATCGTCGCGGCCAGGCTCGTGAAGAGGTCGGCAATTGGCCATCTGGGCGGGGCGCCAACAGGCCTGAGAATGCTGATCGAGGCTTTGCCGGATCCTGCGGGAGCGGGGTAGCTTCCGTTGCATCGCCCGAGTACGCAGGAAGGGCTTGGCAGGCAAGTACCTGCCGTTGATCGCTCATCTCAGGTCCACGCGGCAGTGGTGGGGCAGCAGCGGTTTGGTCCAGGGGCAGTCGTGGCGTGACGCCGACTGGTTCCTCGCGCCGGCCGTGCCTTCGTCGGGAAGGCTCATTCAGGGGTGGGTCAGGCCGTGTCGGTCGTCGTCGGTCCACTCGGGGGAGCGGCCGGTCTCGGTGCAGTACTCGGCCCAGGTCTTGCGGTGCTGGGTCGGTGGTGCTGCCCTGGTCCAGTACGTGACCTGGCCGTTGTAGCGCCACGCGCCTGTCGCCGGTCCGTACTGGCTGATGAGGGTGCCGGTGCGTTCCAGTCGACCGAGGGCGACGCCGAAGCGGACGCTGGATGCGGTGTAGGCGCGGGAGCCGAACATGGAATGTCCCTGTTCGGCGACGTGCGCGGCGAACAGGTCGGGGAAGCGGGTGCGCAGGCGGTGCTCGACGATTCCGTACTCGAGGAAGGGGTCGTCGGGGTCGATGCAGTGGTCGAGTGGTTCGAGCAGGTCGTCGGTCACGCCTTCCTGCACTTCGCTCGGCGGTTGGACCGCCTTGCGGGTGGTCAGCCATTCGTGGTCGCCGTGCGCCTGCCGGTTGGTGCAGCGGTACTGCAGCACGCCGTCGGGGAGCCTGCGGGGAGGCAGCACGTCATCGGCGGTGAAGCACTTCGGACACGTGATGATCAACGGTATTCCTTCGGGATGCCCTCGACGAGGGAGCGTTCGGCCTGGTCGGGTGCGCAGCCCTGTTCCCGGGCCCACCGGGCGAGCAGGATCGACATATCGCACTCATCGCGATCCGTGCCCGACCGTTACAAGCAGGGGCAGAGTCAGCGGTCGACCACACCCAGTTTGGTTCGCACGTGGCCGATCAGGATGCCGTCGGTGGGGGTGGACCCGGGTGACCCTGGTTGCCGGCTCACGCGATCGTGGTGGCGGGAGGGGTCGCAGGGGGTTGGTCGTGTGGTTACATTGCTTGACAATCAACAGCACTCGGCGTGAGGACTGCTGATGTCGACCACCGCCACCGTTCGTCCACCTGGGACGTACCCCGGTGCGTTGCCGTTCTTGGGGCACGCGCTGCGGATGAAGCGAAGTCCCGGCTCGTTCCTGCTCGAACTCCAGTCGGGCGAACCCGTCACGCGGATCCGGCTGGGGCGCAAGCCGATGTACGTGGTCAACGACCCGGAGCTCGTGCGTGACGTCATGCGTCGACCCGACGTGTTCGCCAGGGGTGGTCCGATCGCCGATCGGTTCCGGCAGATGTTCGGCAACGGGTTGGGGATCTCGGACGGGCCGTTCCACCGGCGGCAGCGACGGTTGGTGTTGCCGGCGTTCCACCACGGGCGGATCGCGGACTACGCGGCGGTGATGAGTGCGCACGCGGAGGAGAGGGCCGAGTCCTGGCACGACGGGCAGCGGGTCGAGGTGCACGAGGAGATGGACGAGCTCGCGCTGGCGAACATCGTCCGGGTCATCGTCGCCGACGGCGCATCGCTGGATCGGGCGCGGTTCATGGCGGCGACGTCGGTGGTGCTGGGTGGGTTGTTCCGGCGGATGACCGCTCCCGCTGTCCTCACCAGGCTGCCGACGCCGGGCAACCGTCGCTACCGCGAAGCGGAGGAGTTCCTCCGGCGGACGATCAGGGCGGTGGTCGACGACTACCTGGCGACGCGGACCGACCGGGGCGACCTGCTGTCGAAGATGGTCCTCGCCGGCGACGACGGCGAGCCGGCCATGGACGACCGGCAGCTGCACGACGAGGTCATGACCTTCCTGATCGCGGGCAGCAACACGGTCAGCAACACCCTGTCCTGGGCCTTCCACGAGATCGGCGCCGACCCGGACGTCGAGCGCCGCCTGCACGACGAGGTCGACCGGGTGTTGGCCGGCAGAACGGCCACCTACGAGGACATCGACCGATTGGTCTACACCCGACGGTTGATCACGGAGACGCTCCGCCACCGGACGCAAGGCCTGTTCCAGAGCCGTTCCACCACAGTGGACACTCGACTGGGCGACTACCACCTCCCCGCCGGGGCGGTCGTGCTCTACAGCGCGTACGCGCTCAACCACAACCCCCGCATCCACGCCGACCCCGAACGCTTCGACCCCGACCGGTGGCTGCCCGAACGCGTCGACCCACTGGCGCGCGCCGCGTTCCTGCCGTTCGGCATCGGGCTCCACGGGTGCGTCGGCGAAGGACTCTCCCGGGCGGAGCTGGTCCTCTCCCTCGCCACGATCGCGGCGCGGTGGCGGCTGGTTCCCGTGCCCGGCCACCGCGTGCGGCCGAAGCCCGCCGTCACGATGCCGGTGAACGCGCTGCCGATGATCGCGCACAGCCGCGGCGTGCGGCCTCGTGCCGGTGGCTCCGCGGCGCGGGGGGAAGAACCGATCCACCCGGGCTGATGCACTCGATCGGGGCCAACCGGGCGACGACGGCGGTTCGCGGCGTCCGGGCGCGGTAGCGTCCCGAGGCGCAGGCTGTGCGTCATCTCCAAGAGGAGAAGCCGTGGGCAATTCCCGCCTCGAACTGTCTCCAGTGGTCGCGACGACGATGTTGATCCGCAAACCACTGGCGGAGGTCTTCCGGGCTTTCACCGATCCCTCGATCACGAGCAGGTTCTGGTTCACCCGGAGCAGCGGTCCGGTGGAACCGGGAGCCGAACTGCGGTGGACGTGGGACATGTACGACTTGACGGTCACCGCACGGGTCAAGGAGTTCGAGCAGGACCGCCGGTTCGCCATCGAGTGGCAGAACGGCCCCCGCCCGACGACGTTCGAGATGCGCTTCGCGGCGTGGTCGGACGACGTGACCCGCGTCGACCTCACCGAGACGGGGTTCGGCGGCGCCGAACCCGACGAGATCGTCACCTGGGCCCTGGGCTCGATGGGCGGGTTCACCGAGGTGCTGGCCGCGGCGAAGGCGCTGCTCGAGCACGGCATCGTGCTGACCCTCGTCGCCGACCGGCATCCCGAGGGCATCGGCGGGAGCTGAGCGCGCCGTCGAAGGCCCATCCAACGGAGGGCGGAGTCCACCGTGCTGCAGTCACAGCTCAGGTCCCCCGGCACGGCGGTCGGCGCCACGCCCCGCCGCGGTGGGACGTTGACGATGGTCGGCGCGGGGGACGTCGACCACCTCGACCCGGCGCTGGCCTACCACACCGTGACGAGGGGCATCCTGCGCGCGTACACCCGGCAGCTCGTGGGGTACGTGGCCAGTCGGGACCGGGTCGAGGCGGGGACGCTCGTCGCCGACCTGGCCACCGAGGTGCCGACCGCGGCGAACGGGCGGCTCACCGGGGACGGCACCCACTACGCGTTCACCCTCCGCGACGGGGTTCGGTGGGACGCACCGGGCGGCGCCCGCCCGGTCACGGCGTGGGACGTGGTGCGCGGCATCAAACGCCTGGCGCACCCGATGGCCAACAGCCCGGGACTCGCCTACTACCTCAACGCCATCGAGGGCATGGCGGAGTTCCGCGACGTGCTCGCCGACGCGCCCCGCACGGTCGAGGCGGTCGCGGACCGGTTGGAGCACACCGGGATCAGCGGTGTCGTCGCGCTCGACGACACCGAGGTCCGCTTCACCACGCGCTACCCGATGTCGGACTTCCTCAACATGCTGGCCCTGCCGTTCGCGTCCCCCGCGCCGGAGGAGTACCTGTTCGTCGCGCCGGGCAGCCCGGAACTGGCCGTGATCTCCAACGGCCCCTACCGGATCACCGCCTACCGCCCCGGCGAGCGGATCGAGTTGCGCCGCAACCCCGCCTGGGACGCGGCGACCGACGACCTCCGGGCCGCGCACCTCGACGGCATCGAGATCAGGCAGGGCTTGGACGAGCGCGAGTCGCACGACCTCGTCGCCAGCGGCGAGGCCGACATGCTCTGGGACGTCCAGCCGCTCACCCAGGAACTCCCCGCACTGCTCGCGGCCGACGACCCGCGCTTGGAGGTGTGCCCGGCCGGTCTGCTCAGCCCGTACGTCGTGGTGAACTTCGCGAGCACGGCCGAGGGCGGCGCCACCGGCAAGCAGGCCGTCCGCACCGCCCTCCAGTACGCGGTGGACAAGGCGTCGGTGTCACAGGTGTGGGGCGGACCGCGGCTCAACGACATCGCCGACCAGGTCCTGCCGCCGCTGTGCCTGGCCCACCGGGAGAGCCGCCCGCACGCCACGGACGGTGGCCGGGGCGATCCCGAGCGGGCACGGCGGCTGCTCGCGGAGGCGGGCTACCCGGACGGCCTCACCCTGCGGCTGGTCTACCGCGACCGCGACATCCACCCGGCCACCGCCGAGGCGGTGCGGGCGGGCCTGGCCAGGGCGGGCATCCGCGTGCGGCTCGTCCCGGCGTCGATCAACGAGCTGTTCTCGGCGTACCTGTCCTCGTCGGCGTCCGCACGGCCGGAGGACTGGGAACTCGCGCTCACCGGCTGGGAGCCGGACTGGTACGGCAACAACGCCCGCACCTACCTCCAGCCGCTGTTCGACAGCCGTGACGTGCCGCGCGACGGCGACTGGGGCTCGAACTTCGGCCGCTACCGCAGCGAGCGCGTCAACGAGCTGCTCACGGCGGCCCTGACGTGCGCCGACGAGGAGCGCGCCGGCGAGCTGTTCCGGGAGGTGGAGGCGCAGGTGCTGCGGGACGGCGCGATCGTCCCCGTCCTGTTCGCCCACCAGTACTGGTTCCACTCCACGAGGGTGCGGAACTGGTTGCCGTACCCGGTGCTCAACGGCGATCTCACCAACCTCTGGCTGGCGGACGGGAACGAGTCGGAGTGATGCAGGGTGACCTGGGGATTCCGGCGACACCTTCGCGTGAAGCTGACCAGGGATCCTTGGGGCCACCCCAGTGCTCTGGTAGGCAGGAATCACCGCGCAAACCTTGCCCGGTAAGGATTTTCGGCCCGTTGGAGGGGTGATGCAGCAACCGCGCTTGCTTTTACCGACGGCGTGGTCGCCGCGGCCTCTTCGCGAGTGGGACTGCCGCTGCGGCTGGCCGACTTCTCGCGCCGGGGCTTCAGGGTAGACCGCCCGGCGCAGCGCGCCGTCCTGGAACGGCACGCGCGGAACTTCCTCGGCGGGTTCAACCTCGCGGTGCGGTCGTGGCGCCGACCGCACGAGCCGCTGAGCCGGGTGGACGGTGAGGAGCGCGGGTTCGCCTACGAAGGCGCCGCGATGTTCGCCGGGCTGCTCGACCTGGCCACCGGCGGCCGGGCGGGCGCCCTCGACCGGTTGCTCGCCGGGCCGGGGAACGCGTACGCGCACCTGGTGCACGTCGGCGCCGGGTGGTTGTTCACGGCGGCGCGCGTGCCGGTGCTGCCGCGCCTGCCCCGCACCCCGCTGCTGCGGTGGCTCGCCGTCGACGGTTCGGGGTTCGGCGAGGTGTACTTCGGCGGCACGCGGGCGTTGCTGCGCCGGGCTTCGCGCGCACCGGGGCCGGTGTGGCAGGCCCGCCTGGCCGGCTGCGGGCGGGCGCTGTGGTTCGCCGAGTCCGCCTGCCCGGCGGGGGTCGCCGACGTGATCGACCGCGCGCCGGCCGTCGCGCGGCCGCACCTGTGGAGCGGTGTCGGGCTCGCCGCCGCGTACGCGGGCGCGGTGGACGGATCGGCCCGCGCCGAGCTGATCGACCGCGCCGGACGGCACCGGGCGCACTTCGCGCAGGGCGTCGTCTTCGCGGCGGGCGCCCGGGTCCGCTCGGGAGTCGTGCCGCGGCACACGAGTGAGACGTGCGCGCAGGTGCTCGGCACGACCGCCGAAGCAGCCGCGCGCTGGGCCGACGAGGCCTGCGCGGACCTGCTCGATGCCACCGACGTGCAGGCGTACCTGGAGTGGAAGGCGCGGCTGCGCGACCGGATTGCCCCAGAAACCTGAGCCGACCGCTCGCCAGGGAGGACCGATGGGTGTGACGGTGACCGCTGCCGCGCGCAAGATTTTGTCCGTGATCGTCGTGGTGGCCACGTGCGCCGCCGCCGGCCTGATGGTGGTGCGGCCGGGTCTCGGCGAAGAGACCGCCGCCGCCCGGTTCGGGTTCACCGCGCTGGAGCTCAACGAGACGCCGGTCGGCGCGCGGACCGAGCGCGCCGTCGCGCCGGAGCTGCACGACATCCGCGGCTGGATCTCGTCGGTGGGCGCGGCCGTCGCGCTGGCGGACGTGCGCGGCACCGGGCGGGCGGCCGACGTCTGCCTCGTCGACCCGCGCGACGATTCGGTGACGTTGCGCCCGGCGCCGATCGGCGGCGGTGTCCCCTACGCCCCGCTCGCGCTGCGGCCGGACGGCCTGCGCTACGACTCGACGATGGCGCCCATGGGCTGCGTCCCGGCCGACCTCGACGAAGACGGCGACGTGGACTTCGTCGTGCACTACTGGGGCCGCTCGCCGGTCCTCTTCGTCAACACCGGCGGGACCGGCGCGCCCACCCGGTTCCGGGCCGACGAGCTGATCGAGCCGATGGCGGTGTGGAACTCCGGCACGCTCAACGTCGGCGACATCGACGGCGACGGCCACCTCGACATCCTGGTGGGCAACTACTTCCCCGACGGCGCGCGCGTCCTCGACCCCACCGCGTCGGACGAGACCCGCATCCGGATGCAGGACTCCATGTCCTCGGCCCGCAACGGCGGCGTGAACCGGATCCTGCTGACGCGGCCGACGGGTGTCGCGGACCGCAGGCCGGCCGTCGTGGACGCCAGCGTGGCCCTGACCGGCGACGCGGCCCAGTCGTGGACGCTGGCCACCGGGTTGCAGGACCTGACCGGCGACGGCCTCCCGGAGATCTACCAGGCCAACGACTTCGGGCCGGACCAGCTGATGGTCAACCGCTCGGTGCCCGGCGCGGTGCGGTTGCAGGAGGTCACCGGCGCCCGCGACCTGGTGACGCCGAAGTCGGAGGTGCTGGGCCGCGACTCGTTCAAGGGCATGGGCGTCGCCTTCACCTACCCCGGTGGCGCCGGCCTGCCGATGATGGTCGTCAGCAACATCACCGTCCCGTACGGCCTGCACGAGAGCAACTTCGCGTTCGTCCCGGACGGCGCGCCGGACGACCTGCTGGCGGGCGAGGTGCCTTTCACCGAGCGCAGCGAGGCGCTGGGCCTGGCCCGCGCCGGCTGGTGCTGGGACGTCAAGGCGGGCGACTTCGACAACGACGGCGTCGACGAGCTCGTCCAGGCCAACGGCTTCCTCAAGGGGGAGGTCAACCGCTGGCCCGTCCTGCAGGAGTTGGCGATCGCCAACGACGAGCTGCTGCGCCACCCGGCGGTGTGGCCCCGCTTCGGCCCGGGTGACGACCTGTCGGGCCACGAGCCGAACCGGTTCTGGGTCCGCGACGCGAGCGGCCGGTACTTCGACCTGGCGGACCGGGTGGGCGCGTCCTTCCCCGACAACACCAGGGGACTTGCCGTCGGCGACGTCGACGGCGACAACCGCCTCGACGTCCTGGTGGCCAACCAGTGGGAGGACTCCGTGCTGCTGCACGGCGTGAAGGGCGGCCCGGCGGCGGACCTGCGCCTCGTGCGCCCCGGCGCGGTCGGCGGCGGGTTCGTCGACGCCATCGGCGCGCAGGTGGAGCTGCACCACCCCGACCGCCCGCAGAAGGCGCAGCTCTACCCGGCGAACGGGCACAGCGGGGTCTCCGCCGCGCAACTGCACTTCGCGCTGCCCGGAGGAGGTCCGGTGCGGGCCACGATCACCTGGCGGGACGGCTCCGGCACGCACCGCGCCGACGTCCTGGTCACACCGGGGCACCGCACGGTCGAGCTCGGCCCCGGCGCGACGGCGGTGACCCGATGACCGCGACCCGCCTCGACGGCGCCTCACTGGACGAGCGGCCGCTCGTCGCACCGGGGAAACCCGGGCTGACCCCCGATCAGCGCCGGGTCAAGGCGTTGACCCGGTTCGCCGTCTCGATCACCGCGTTCAACGTCCTCGGGCACGTGTTCCTCGGGTTCGAGCAGGCGCCCGTCACGCCGGTCGTCGCCGTCCTCGTGAGCTACGCGTCCGCGCTGTGCTTCGAGGCGCTCGACGCCTGGGCGTTCGGCAGGCGGGCCGAGTTCGCCAAGGGCAGGCGGGCGTTCGTGGTCTTCCTGCTGCCGGCCCACATCACCGGGCTGGCGACCGGGATGCTGTTGTGGGGCAACGCCTCCCTGTGGCCCTACATCTTCGCCATCCTGGTCGGCAACGGGTCGAAGTACCTGGTGCGGCTGCGCGTGCGCGGCAGGCTGAGGCACGTGCTCAACCCGTCCAACACGGGCATCGCGGTGGTGCTGCTGCTGTTCCCGTGGGTGAGCATCGCGCCGCCCTACCACTTCACCAGCAACACCTCGGGCGCGATCGACTGGCTGCTGCCGCTGGCCGTGCTCGCGGCGGGCTCCGTGATCAACGTCAAGCTGACCGGCCGGATGCCGCTGATCGCGGGCTGGCTCGGCGGGTTCGTGGCCCAGGCGCTGCTGCGCTGGTTGCTGCTGGACCACCACCTGCTCGCGGCGCTGGCGCCCATGACCGGGCTGGCGTTCATCCTGTTCACCAACTACATGATCACCGATCCCGCCACGTCCCCGGCCGGCAGGCGCGACCAGGTCGTCTTCGGCGTCACCGCGGCGGCGGTCTACGGCCTCCTCGTGGTGTCGGGGATCTCGTTCGGGTTGTTCTTCGCCCTGGTGATCACCTGCGTGCTGCGCTGCCTCGTCCTGCTCCTCCGCACCGGCCGTCGCGGCACGCCGGGGGCCACACCGTGAGCGGTCGGCCGCCGATCGCGGTGGTCGGCATCGCGTGCCGCTACCCCGATGCCGAGGGTCCCGCCGAGCTGTGGGAGGCGGTGCTCGGCCGCCGCCGCGCGTTCCGCCTGCTGCCCGACCGGCGGCTCGGCGCCGGGTACCGGGGGTCCGAGCCCGACCAGACCTACGTGACCCACGCGGGCCTGCTGCGCGGGTGGGAGTTCGACCGGCACCGGTTCGAGGTGCCCGGCCCGTTGTTCCGCGCGGTCGACCAGACGCACTGGCTCGCGTTGCAGACGTGCGCGGAGGCGCTGTCGGACGCCGGTTTCCCCGACGCCGACGGGCTCGACCGCGACCGCGCGGGCGTCGTGCTGGGCAACTCGCTCACCGGGGAGTTCTCCCGCGCCGCCCAGTTGCGGCTGCGCTGGCCGTTCGTCCGGCGGGCCGCGGTTGCCGCGCTGTCGGGCGCGGGCGTGCCCGACAGCCAGGCCGAGCACGCCGTGGAGCTGCTCCGGGACCTGGTCCGGGAGCCCTTCCCGGAGCCGGGTGACGAGACGCTGGCCGGCGCCCTGTCCAACACGATCGCCGGCCGCGTCTGCAACCACTTCGACCTGCACGGCACCGGCTACACCGTCGACGGCGCGTGCTCGTCGAGCCTGCTGGCGGTGATCACGGCGTGCCGCTCCCTGGCGTCCGGCGAACTGGACTTCGCCCTCGCGGGCGGGGTGGACCTGAGCCTGGACCCGTTCGAGCTGGTCGGGTTCTCGCGGCTGGGCGCGTTGGCCGAGGGCCGGCGGATGAGGGTGTACGACGCGGACCCGACGGGCTTCCTGCCGGGTGAGGGCTGCGGCGTGGTCGCGCTGATGCGCGCCGACGACGCCCACCGACGAGGGCTGCGGGTGTACGCCCTGGTGTCCGGGTGGGGCATGTCCTGCGACGGGTCGGGAGGCCTGACCCGGCCCGAGGCGTCGGGCCTGGCGCGCGCGCTGGACCGGGCGTACGCGATGGCGGGCGTCGACCCCTCGGTGGCCGGCCTCGTGGAGGGGCACGGCACCGGAACCGCCGTCGGCGACCGGGTCGAGCTGGTGGCGCTCAACCGGGTGCGCGCCGGTGCGGCCGCGCGTGCCGCGCTCGGCTCCGTCAAGGCCAACCTGGGCCACACCAAGGCGGCGGCGGGCGTGGCCGGGTTGATCAAGGCGGTGCTCGCCGCGCACCACCGGGTGCTGCCACCCACGACCGGGTGCGAGGACCCGCACCCGCTGCTGGTGGACGCCGACAGCACCCTGCGCGTGCTCGCCGGGCCCGAACCGTGGCTGGACCGCACGCCGGTCGCGGGTGTGTCCGCGCTGGGGTTCGGCGGCATCAACGCGCACGTCGTGCTCTCCGGGTCTGGTGAGGCCGGCACCGGCGTGGTGCCGGAGCCGATGCTGCGGTGGAGCAGGCCGTTGCCTGCGCACGAGATCGTGCCGCTGACCGCCGAGGACCGTGACGACCTGGCCGCCCAGCTGGCGGTCCTGGCGGCCAAGGCGGGCTCGTTGAGCGCGGTCGAGCTGCACGACCTCGCGGCCACGCGGCACCGGCTGGCGGCGCCCGATCCCGCGTTCCGCTGCCTGCTCGTGAGCGATTCCCCCGAGCGGCTGGCCAGGGCCGCGGACCGGGCGGCGCGCCGCGTGCCGGGCTGGGAGTCGCCCCTGCTGGTCGACCGCGACGAGGGCTTCGTGCTCGCACGGCGGGCCGCGCGTCGGATCGGGCTGCTGTTCCCGGGTCAGGCGGCCCCGGTGCGCGCCCGCCTCGACGACTGGGCGCGCGACCTGACCGTGCCCGAGATCGCCGAGGACCTGCGGCTGCACGACGGCGCGACGGCGACCGCCATCGCGCAGCCCGCCATCGTCCGGCAGTCCCTCGCGGCCTTGGCCCTGCTGGCCGAGCTGGGGTGCGACGCGGTGGCCGCGGTCGGGCACAGCCTCGGCGAGATCACCGCGCTCGTGTGGGCGGGTGCCCTGTCCGCCGAGGAAGGGCTGAGGCTGGCCACCGCCCGCGGGCGGGTGATGGGTGAGCACGGACGTGCGGGCACCGCCATGGCGAGCATCGGCCTGCCCCTGGCCGCGGTCGAGGAACTGGCCGGGAGCACGCCGGTCGTCGTGGCCGGGGTCAACGGCCCCGACCAGGTCACGATCGCGGGCCGGACGGCGGACGTGCACCGGGTGGCGGAACGCGCGTTGCGGGCCCGCGCCCGGGCGAAGGTGCTCGCGGTGTCCCACGCGTTCCACACCGAGGCGATGCGCCCGGCCGCCGCGCCCTTCGCCGAGGAGCTCCGGCGGGTGCGGCTGGGGCCACCGCGCCGGACGGTGTTCTCCACCGTCACCGGTCGCCCGCTGGACCCCGACACCGACCTGCGCTCGCTGCTGGTGGACCAGCTCACCGCGCCGGTCCGGTTCGCCGACGCCCTCGCCGCCCTGACCGCGACGTGCGACCTGCTGGTCGAGGCCGGGCCGGGCACCACGCTCACCTCGCTGGCGACCGGGTTCCCGGCGGTCTCGCTGGACCCGGGCGGCTCCGGGCGGGAGCACGCGATCGCGCGCGCCGCGCTGGCCGCGGTGTCCGCGTGCGACCTGGACCGGTGGTTCGGCGACCGGGCCCACCGCCACCTCGACCTCGACACGCCCATCACGCTGCTGGCGAACCCGACCGAGACCGAGGTGGCGCCCACCACGCGGGCGCCGGAGCCCGAACCGACCGCGGGCGCGGACCCGTTGCGGCTGCTGCGGACCCACCTCAGCCGCACGCTGGAGCTGCCGCTGGCCGGCATCCGCCCGGACCGCAGGCTGCTCGCCGACCTGCACCTGAACTCGTTGCAGGTCGTCCAGCTCGTCGCCGAGGCCGCGGACCTGGTGGGCAGGCGCGTGCCCGCCCTGCCGCCGTCGCTGGACACGATGACGGTCGGCGAGCTGGCCGAGCTGGTCGCGAGCCGGCCGCCGGTCGACCAGGCCCCCGACGCGGTCGACGGCGTGCGCCCGTGGGTGCGGTCGTTCGAGCACCGGTGGGAGCCGTGGACCGGACCCGTGCCCAGCACCGCGGTGCGCTGGACCGTGCCGGCCGCCGCGCCCCGGTGGCTCCACGACGCCGCGAGGGCGCCCGAGGTCGCCGGCGCGGCCCACGACGGCCTGGCCGTGTGGCTGGCCGACGACGCGGGCACCGGGGCGGTGGCGGACCTGCTGCGGTCCGTCGCCGCGCACCGGCCGGACGTGCTCGTCGTGCTGCACCACGGCCACCCGGCCGCTGCCGCCGTGGCGAGCAGCGCCGCGATCGAGATCGCTTCCTGCACCGCGACCTCGATCGAGCTGCCGGCGGACACCGTCGACGTCGACCTCCGCCTGGCCGGGATCGGCGGACGGCTGCGCGTGGACCCGACCGGCGGCGTGCGGCGTTCGGTCACGAGGGTGCGCGCGGCGACGCCGGGCGGGCCGCTGCCCCTCGGCCCGGGAGAGGTCTGCCTGGCCTCCGGCGGTGTCGACGGCATCACGGCGCGCTGCGCGGAAGCCCTGGCCTCGAGCACCGGGTGCACGCTCGTCTTCGTCGGGCGATCGCCTCGCGAGGCGGCACGGGTGCGAGCCGGGCTGGCCGCCCTCGACGGGCGGGTCACCGCCCACTACGTCGAGTGCGACGTCACCGATCCGGACCAGGTGCGCACGGCGGTCGCGGCGGCGCGGGCGCACGGCCCGGTGCGCGCCGTCCTGCACGGCGCCGGCGTCAACGTGCCCCGCGCGCTGGACGCGGTCACCGGGACGACCCTCGCCGAGGCCGTCGCACCCAAGGTGACCGGGCTGGACAACCTGCTGGCCGCGGTGGGGGAGCCGCCCGCGCTGGTGGTCGGCTTCGGATCCATCATCGGCCGGCGCGGCCTGCCGGGGCAGGCCGAGTACTGCGTCGCCAACGACTGGCAGCGCGCGCACCTGGAGCGGTGGGCCGCCGCGAACCCGACCTGCCGCACCAGGGTGCTGGAGTGGTCGGTCTGGAGCGATGTCGGCATGGGGTCGCGCATGGGCGTGCTGGACTCGTTGCGCGACCGGGGCATCGCACCGGTCGAGCCCGCGGCCGGAGTCGCGGCGCTGCTGGCCGTGCTGGCCGACGAGGACGCGCCGGTGACGCAGCTGGTCGCCGGGAGGTTCCCGGACGGCCCGACGCTCTCCGTGTCGGGTCCACCGGCCGAACCGCTCCGCTTCTCCGCCGACCTCCTCGTCCGCGTCCCGGGGGTGGAGGCGGTGCTCGCGCCCGTGATCTCCCTCAGCGGCGACCCCTACCTGGACGACCACCGCGTGGACGGCGTCCCGGTGCTGCCGGCTGTCGTCGGCCTGGAGGCGATGGCCCAGGCCGCCGCGGTCGTGGTCGGCGAACGGGAGGCCTGGGAGTTCACCGAGGTCGAGCTGTCCGCCCCGGTGATGGTGAACCCGCACGAGCCGCGTGCGCTGCGCGTGGCGGCGCTCGCCCGTGACGAGTTCGAGCCCGCGGTGGACGTGGTGCTGCGGGACGGTTCCGACGGCTTCGCCACCGATCGCTTCCGCGCCGTGATCCGGTCCGCCCCGCCCGCGCCGCCCGGCCGGGCCCCGACCACCGCACCGCCACGACGTGCCGGGCCGCACCCGTTCTACGGGCAGCTGCTGTTCCACTCCGGACGCCTGCGCGGCCTGGTCGACTACGAGCACCTGTCGGCCTTCCGGGTCCGGGCGTGGGTCCGGTCCGGTCAGGAGCGCTGGTTCTCCGAGCACCACGCCTCCCGGTTGCTGCTGGGCGACCCGGGCGCGCACGACGCCGGCATCCACGTGCTGCTGGCGTGCCTGCCCCACCGCAGGGCGCTGCCCGTCGCCGCCGAACGGGTGGTGGTGTGGCAACGGCCCACGGGCCTGGTGCTGGTCACCGCGGAGGAGCGGGTGCGGGAGGGCGACGACTACGTCTACGACCTCTGGCTGTCCGATCAGGACGGTGCGCCCGTCGCGCGGTGGGAGGGTTTGCGGCTGCGCGCGTTCGGCGACCGGGCCTGGCCCGGACCGCTGCCCGTGCCCCTGATCGGTCCGCTGCTGAGCAGGCGGCTGTCCGAGCTGGGCATCGCCGACCGCCTGGAACTGGTGAGCACCGACGACGGCGTGGTCGCCGACGGGGGCTCGCCCGTGGGTGTCGGGTGGGCCCACGACAGCCGGACGGCCGCCACGAAGGCGCTGCTGGACCTGGGGTTGCCCGGTGACGCCGACGTGGTCGCCGACCGGGCCACCGACGACGGGCTCCTGGTCGGCGGCACCGCCGCGGCGGAGGTCGTCACGTTCGTCGGCTCGCGGTGCGTCGCGGTCGCCGTGCCCCGGAGGTGTGACAACGGTGCGTGAGTACCACTGGCGGCACGTGGTGACGTTCGACGAGACCAACCTCGTCGGCAACGTCTACTTCGCGCAGTTCCTGCACTGGCAGGGGCACTGCCGCGAGATGTTCCTGGCCCGGCACGCGCCCGGGGTGCTCAAGGAGCTGAGCGGCGGTGGTCTCGTGCTGGCCACCACGTCGTGCTCGATGGAGTACTTCGGGGAGTGCTTCGCCTTCGACGAGGTCGTCATCGCGATGACCCTGCGCGAGCGCTGGCGCAGCGGGCTGCGGATGGCCTTCGACTTCCGGCGCGACGACCGGCTGGTGGCGCGCGGCGAGCAGAGCGTCGCCTGCCTGCGCCGCGTCGGGTCAGGGGTCGAGCCCGTCGCCGTCCCCGACGAGCTGGTCACCGCGCTGGCGCCGTACGAGTTCGTGCGCGGCACGGCGTGAGGGCCCGTCCTCCGTCGCCGCCGGGTGCTCCTGCCCGGCGCGGTCGAGCGAGCTCCCGACGGCGGCCAGCGCGGTCAGGTAAGAGCTCTCGTCGTGGCGCGGCACCATCTCGTCCTCCGAGCTCCCAGCCGAAGTGGCTATCGGAAACTGAACCGCGTTCGACGCTACTCCAGGGGGCCGGTCCGGCGTGCTGCCACGAACGGGTCGACTTGGCCCGGAGGTCGTCCGGGGTGTCGCAACGTTGTGTATCCGTTCAACACCAAGGGATTACCCGACACACGCCTGTGTTGTGAAGTCGCGCATCGACGCGACCCTCGACCTGGACCATGGCTATCGGAACACATAGCTTGTGTCACTTGTGGACGGTCTCGCCCACTTCCTCGTGCGAGACAGACGCTGGAGGTAGAGCAGTGAGCAATCCCCGGGAGACCTACGAGTCGCTGAACCTCGAACCGAAACCCATCCGACCGCACATCCTCGCCGCGGCGACCGTCGTGTTCGGCGAGGACTACTACGCGGGCCGGCGCGAGACCATCAACCTGTCCGGCTTCGTCCAGCTGAACAAGTGGCCCATGCCGGGGTTCGAGCACCGGGTCGACGAGAAGGGGTACGCGGAGTTCGAGACGGAGCTCATCAGCGCGCCCGAGGTCGGCATCAAGGGCTTCAGCTACGAGCTCGACGACCGCATCCAGGTCCTGTCCAACCCGTTCCTGCCCAACACCGGCCACGTCCGGCAGATCGTGCCGGGCAAGAACTTCCCGGCGGAGTTCTACATCCGCCGCTTCGGCATCCTGGAGACCAGCACGCTGCGCCTGGCGCACCGCAACGTGATCGACATCCACGGCGTGGTCGACCACGTGCCGCCGTTCAAGAAGCCGCTCACCGGACCGTACCTGGGCAAGCCGCGCGGTGACGGCCCGTTCGAGGTCGTCCAGGCGCCCAACGTGGCCCGCGGCACGACGTTGCCCGAGGCGTGGTACCCGGCCGACGACGAGAACCAGCCGGTCGGCATCACGCCGACGGTGTTCTTCGCCCCGAGCGCGGGCCCCTGCATGTCGATGCTGGTCGACCCGTCGATGATCATGCAGGTGTCGCTGGAGGGCCGGATCGAGGTCGAGGTCGGCGGCAAGACCGTGCACGTCGACCTGGCGGGCGACCACCGCAAGGCCGCCGGCACGGAGATCCTGCTGTTCGGCCCGGAGAAGCACGCCGAGGGCACGGGCGTCCTGGCGCAGATGGCGCGGCTGGCCGTCGTGGGCCACTGCCCGGAGCTGGGCGGTCGGGTCATGCTGCGGGCGAGCTGGCCGCGGGTGTCCGGCGGCACGCTGGGCGAGGGTTCCGAGGAGAGCCTGAGCCGCGTCAGGTTCCCGGGCGAGCTGCACCTCGACGCCGAGTTCGAGCTCATGACGCCGCAAGCCACGCTCTACGCGGCGAACTCGGTGCACGTCAGCGGAAACCTCACCGACATGGGCGCGACCGGCACGGAGCTGTCGATGAGCGGCGTGGACGCCCCGCTCGTCACGACCGAGGACGAGGTCAAGGCCCGGCTGACGGGCGTGCGGCTGGTCATGCGCGACGCGTTCGTCGGGGAGCACGCCGCGGTCAACGTCTGACAGCGCACCGGCGGTTTTCCGGACATACTGGTGTTCCTCCGGACGGCCGTTCGGGGAACGCCTCGCCAGGAAGGCGCCCATGGACCAACGGCTCCTAGTCATGCACCAGGTGATGCTCGCGGACCGTCCTCGGCTGAGCGCCTACGACCGGGCACTGGCGTCGGTGATCACGGCAGGTGACGTGATCGCCGACGTCGGCGCGGGCACGCTGGTGCTGTCGATGCTGGCCCTGCGGCACGGCGCCGGGCACGTCTACGCCGTGGAGGCCGACCCGGCGATGGCCGCCGTGGCCGAGCGGATCATCGCGGACAACGACCTCCACGACCGGGTGACCCTGGTCCAGGGGGACGCACGGGTGGCCAGGCTGCCGCGCCGCGCCGACGTGATCGTCTCCGAGATGATGGGCAACCTCGGCCCGGAGGAGCAGATGGTCGAGATCCTGGACGCGGTGGCCAGGCACAACCTGCGCCCCGGCGGCGCGGTCGTGCCGCGTCGCCTCAGGACCGAGCTGGTCGCCATCGAGTTCGACGGCGAGGGCTGGGGCACCTGGGGCGACGTCGTGCCCGGCTACCGCTTCGACGCGGTGCAGGACTTCGTCGAACCGCACGCGCAGTTGCACTTCTTCCAGCGCGAGCCGCGGTTCCTCAGCGCGCCCGTCGAGCTCTGCGACGACGTGATCGGGCAGGGCTCGACGGGCCGGCCCCGGCGGGAGGTGCGCCTGCCGGTGCGGCGGGAAGGCTGCCTCCAGGCCGTCATGGGGTACTTCACCGCCGAGCTGGCCGATGGCGAGTCGCTGTCGAACTACCCCTCCTACCCCGGCTGCAACTGGGCGGTCTGGGTGTGGCCGCTGCGGCACACGCGGGTGCGGGAGGGCGACGAGCTGCACGTGAGCGTGGTGCCGCCGAGCGGGCGGGGACGTGCGCGTGACGCCACGGCCTGGACCCTGGACTGCCGCATCGCCCGGGCGGTGAGGCGGTGATGCCGTTCGCGGCGGGCACCGTCCGCGACATCCCGGTCCGCGGCTTGAAGCTGTGCGGCTTGACGTGGACCGGCGAGTTCCTGATGTTCTCCGAAGCGGTGTCCAACCGCATCATGGCGTTGGACCCGTACAGCGGCGACGTGGAGCGCGAGATCCCGTGCCCCGAGGTGCGCACCGACCTGACCACCGTCGGCGGCAACCTCGTGCAGGTCGTGGGCGACCGGCGGGCGCTGCGCGTGATGGACCCCGAGTCGGGCGACGAGCTGGGCGAGATCTCCAACCCGAGGCCGGGCAACGTGCTGTGCGGGCTGGAAGCCACTCGTCACGGCATCTGGATGGGGTACGAGGACCTGCGCCGCATCGACCTGCGCGGCTACGAGGACATGGACCTGGTGGACACCTTCGCCGTCTCCGGGAGGCCGGCCGGCGTCACCGTGTCGGACAACTACCTCGCCTACGCCGACCACGCCGCGTCGACCATCACGATGGTGGACATCGACGAACGGCGCGAGGTGGCCTCGTTCTCGGTCGCGGGCAACCCGACCGGGATCACCTGGGACGGCACCCGGATCTGGTACTGCGACTACACGACCTTGCAGCTGCGGGCCATCGAGGTGCCGGGTGTCGACAAGGGGTGAGCGCGACGGGGACGTCCCTCCCGGGGCGTTCGCGCTCGCGGCGCGGTTGGGCGAGGTCCTCCTCGTCGTCGCGGCGACGCTGGCCCCGCTCCTCGTCACGGGTCCGCTCGTGCTGCTGGCGCAAGGGGGTCGGGCGGCCCGGCGGCACGTGTGGGCGAGGCTGACGACCCTGCTGATGAGGCTGGGCCCCGCGTTCGTCAAGGCGGGACAGGTGCTGGGCACCCGGCGCGACGTGCTCCCGCCCGGGATGTGCGACGAGTTGGCGACGTTGCAGGACGCGGTCGCGCCGATGTCCCCGCGGCAGGCCCGGGAGGCGTTCGCCGAGGTCTACGGGGACGAGCTCGACACCCTCTTCGCCGAGGTGGACTACTCGTCGGTCGCGAGCGGCAGCATCGCGGGCGTCCACCGCGCGCGGTTGGCGTCCGGTCCCGAGGTGGCCTTGAAGCTGCGCCGGCCCGGCGTCGACCGGGTGATGAGGCTGGACCTGGGCCTGATGCGCCGGGGCGCCGCGCTGGTGGCCCGGTTGCCGCCGTTGCGCGGTGTCCCGGTGCTGGAGGTCGTCGACGCCATGTGCGCCGCGGTGCTCGGCCAGCTGGACTTCGAGCGCGAGGCGGCCGGCCTGGCCCGCCTGCGCGTGGAACTGGCCGTGGTGCCACGGGTCTGGGTGCCGCGGGTGGTGCCCGAGGCGTGCCGACCGCGGTGCATCGCCATGGAGTTCATCCCCGACCTGGACGTCGACGCGGCGTCGAGGTGCTCGCCGGCGGCCCGCCGGAAGTTCGCCGCGTCCGGGCTCACCGCGATCTACGAGATGTTGTTCGTGAACGGTTTCGTCCACTGCGACCTGCACCCCGGCAACCTGTACTTCACCGAGTCCGCCCAGGTGGTGGTGCTCGACGCGGGGTTCAGCGTCCAGCTGACCGAGCGGTTGCGCCTGCTGTTCGCCGACTTCTTCCTCAACATGGCCGTCGGTGACGGCGACAAGTGCGCCGCGATCGTCGTGGAGAGCGCCGCCGAGGTGCGGGCGGACGCGGACCTGACCGGGTTCCTCGACCGGATGGCCGACCTGGTCCGGCGCAGCCACAAGCTGCCGGCCCGGGAGTTCAGCCTCATGGCGTTCGCGACGGAGATGTTCGACCTCCAGCGCGGGCACGGCATCCACGCCGCGCCGGAGCTGATCTTCCCGCTGCTCTCGTTGCTGGTCATCGAGGGCACCATCCGCGACCTCGACCCGGAGGTCGACTTCCAGGAACTCGCCCGTCCCGTGCTGATGAAAGGTCGGTTCAGCGCGCGCTGAACCGGTGGCCGAGGCCGTCCCTTCCGCGGCCACGCTGCGGTTTACAGTAGTGAGATGGCAGGCAAGCGGACGTACAACCAGTACTGCGGACTGGCGTCGGCGCTCGACGTGGTCGGCGAGCGGTGGACGCTGCTGATCGTGCGCGAGCTGCTGATGGGCCCGCGGCGCTACGTCGACCTGCTGGCCGACCTGCCCGCCCTGGGCACCAACCTCCTCGCGGAGCGGTTGAGGTTCCTGGTGGAGCGGGGTGTCGTGGAGCAGGTCGACCTGCACGGCACCGGCTCACGGCTGGCGTACCGGTTGACCCCGGTGGGGCAGCAGCTGCGGCCGCTGGTGGCGGGGCTGGCCCGGTGGGGGATGCGCTTCGTGGGGGAGAAGTCCGACTCGGACACCGTGCGCCCGCACTGGGGTTTCCTCGCCGTGGAGGCGATGCTGCGCCCGGAGAGGACGACCGGGATCGACGAGCGCTACGAGTTCCGGGTGGACGACCACGTCTACCACGTCGAGGTGCGCGACCGCGTGCCACGCGCGGTGAAGGGTCCGGCGGTCGAGCCCGCCATGGTGGCGACCACGGACGCGGCGACGTTCGTGCAGATCGGTTCCGGCCTGCTGACCCCGCTGGCCGCGATGGTGACCGGGCGGCTGTCGCTGGTCGGCGACCCCGACGCCGTGCTGCGGTGCTGCGACCTGCTGGGGCTGGAGGCCGGCGCGCCGTCCGTGCCGGCCCTCTGACCGGTGCCGGGTCGGTCAGTTCAGGACGTCGTCGAGCCTGATCGCCTTCAGCCTGCGTGCCCGGAAGTCGCAGTACCACAGGCTGTAGCCGTCCCAGGCCATCCCCGTCGGCGCGCCCTCGACCCTGGCCGTGCCGGTGATCTGCCCGGTCCGGGTGTCCACGGCACGCACCAGGCCGGCTTCGAAGTCCCCGTAGACCACCGTCCGGTTGACCACGGTGAGGCCGGACGGCGAACCCTCGACCGGGAGCTCCCGCCGCACGGTCATGGTCTCGAAGTCCCGCAGCTGCACCACCGCCGGCTCGCGCAGACCCATCCACACGCCCTCCGCGGACGTCTCCGTGCCGCACAGCCTGCCGCTGGGCGGGTCGACCGGCTTCGTGCCGACGACCTCACCCGTCCCCGGGTCGACCAGCACGATCCGCTTGGGTCGCCCGCCGACCTGGCACAGCACGCCGTCGTGGTGGGTGAGGTCGGCGCGGACGCGACCGCACTCCAGTTCCCGCACGACCTCGCCGAAGCCGGGGTGGATCGCCCAGATCCGGCCGGCGTCCTGGTCCGAGTGCCACAGCAGGCCGTCGAACCAGGTGAGCCCGCACGGGTAGCTCCCGGGCGTCGGCAGCGAGCGCACCACCGGGATGGTCGTCGGCGCGGTCACGGCGTCGGCTCCAGCCACAGGTTGGACAGGTCGAACCACCGGTCGATCGTCGGCATCGGGATGGCGTTGCGGACCCGGCTGCCCTTGAGGTGCGGGATGGTCGGCGCGTGCTCCAGGATCGGCACGATGGCCGCGTCCCTCATGACCAGCTCGTCCACCCGGTGCCAGATCCCGTGCGCCCGGTCCTCGTCGACGGTGGCGAGCGCCTCCTCGATCAGCTCGTCCACCTCGGGGTTGCTGTAGCACCCGTAGTTGCTGGTGCCCCGGGCCCGGTTGGTCTGGAACATCGGCTGGAGGAACGCCCGACCGTTGTTGCCGAACCAGTCCGGCGTCCACGACGGGGACGTCAGGTCCCACGCGCCGGCCTCGGCGTTGGCCGGGTCCTGGAGGTAGGCGTAGTAGTCGGCGTGGCCCATCGGCAGCAGCTCGACGGTGATCCCCGCCCGTTCCAGGTCCGCCGCGCAGGACTTGGCCACCTCCGGGTTGGCGTCCACGTCGCGGTGCAGGAACGTCAGCGTCAACCCGTCTGGGTAGCCGGCCTCGGCCAGCAGCGCGCGGCACCGCTCCGGGTCGCCCCGGTCGCCCGGCGTCGGGTACAGGTCGAACGGCTCGTACCCGACGTTGCCGGGCGGGATCGCCGAGCGGGCCGGCCTCATCACCGTGCCCGCCGCGAGCTGGTCGTAGATGTCGAGCACCGCGACCTTGTCGAAGGCCCACGCGAGCGCCCGGCGCACCTGCGGCCTGCCCAGCGCCCCGCCGTTGTTCGGGCTCGCGGTGTTGAACACCAGGTACGGGTTGAGCGCGTAGCCGAGGTCGTTGCCGGGGTCGGTGGGGTTGGCCTCGTAGGGCTCGGTGACGGGTGAGGCCCACGACAGGTCCGCCCCACCCGAGGTGATCACCTGGCCCACCCGCACCGGATCGGCCCGCTCCATGACCACCTCGACGGCGTCGACGTGCTGGTTGCGCACGTCGTCGGCGGCCTTGTCCCACACGGGGTTGCGCTCCGCCCGCAGGTACCTGCCGTGGTCGTAGCGGACGATCCGGTAAGGGCCGTTGGAGCGGACCTCGCGCCGGAACTCGTCGCTGTCGGGGACGAGCGCGTCGTACTCCACCGGTGCGGCGGAGGCGAACGGCACCGCCAGGATGTGGACGAAGTCGGCGGCCGGGCGGATCAGCTCGAACACCAGCGTCCAGTCGTCGAGCACCCGGATGCCGCTGATCTCGTGGCCGTTCTGGAAGTCCGCGAGCTCGGCGGCGGTCGCGTCGGCGTGCGGCACGGCCGCCCCGTACGCCGCGGCGAACTCGGCCAGGCCGCGGATGGTGCTGGTGAAGTAGCGGATCGCGCCGGCGCCGCACACCGGGTTGCACATCCGCTTGAAGCCGCGGACGAAGTCGTGCGCGGTGACCTCGCGCGGCGGCGTGGTGTCCCACAGCACGCCGCGGCGCAGGCGGACGGTGTACGTCAGGTGGTTCACGCTCAGCCCGGCGTTGTACGTCGACGGCACCTCGACCGCGACGTCCGGCACCGGCGTGATCGCCCGCCAGTCCTTCAGGTCCTTGACCGCGGGGTAGGTGAACAGCTGCCGGGCGAACAACCGGGTGATCTGGTGGCCGAGCGCGTAGTAGGCCGACGCCGGGTCCAGGTGGTCCATGCTCCCGGGTCCGTAGAGCCGGAGGGTTCCCCCGCGTCGCGGTGCGCTGTCGCTCATGCTGGTGACCTCCGGGTCAGGACATCTCGTCCGCGAGTCGGGCCATCACCTTGAGCGCCCGATCGATCTCGTCGTGGTCGTTGAACAGGTGCGTGCAGACCCGGGCCGCGTAGTGCATGTGCGGCGAGCCGGGCACCTCGAACTCGACCCACCTGATCCAGATCCGGTGCTCGGCTTCCAGCCGGTCGACGAACGCCATGACCTTGTTGATGTTCCAGGCGTCCTCGGGCGCCCGGAACGGCTTGAAGGCCACCACCGGCGCGTGCAGTCCGGTGTCGTGCAGCGGGGAATACAGGGCGGACTCCCCGAACAGCTCCACCACCCGCCGCTTGGCGTGCCAACCCAGCTCCAGGGCGCGCTCCTCGATGCGCCCGCGGCCGATCCGGTTCCACAGCTCGCACGCCTTGGCCAGCGCGGCGGCGCGGCCGATGCTCGCGCTGCCCGCGCTCTGCAGGTAGTCGCCCATGTTGCAGGTCTCGACCGACGTCGTGGTGCGCTTGGGCATGTCGCCGACGAGCGGGTACCACGTGGAGATCACCGGCCAGAACCGCGGCAGCGGCAGGGGGTTGTGCTCGGGGAAGACCTTGTTCCGCACGTAGAGCAGGCCGGTGCCGAGCGGGCCGCACTGGAACTTCGAGCCGGAGCCCGCCAGGAAGTCCAGGCCGAACTCGCGCAGGTTCGCCCGCACCATGCCCGGCAGCAGCGCCGCGTCGGCGATGGTGATGACGCCGTGCCGCTGGGCGAGGTCGCACAGCGCGCGGATCGGCATCCGGGTGCCGGTGTACAGCGTGGTCGCCGCGAAGGCCATCACCTTCGTGCGCGGGGTGAGCGCCGCCTCGAACGCGGCGACGATCTGCTCGGAGGTGACGTCCGGGCCGGACGGCAGGGTGACCAGGTCGACCCGCACCCCGAAGCGGTTGTGCGCCAGGTTGAAGTTCGACAGCACGGAGAAGCACTCGTGGGACGTGGTCAGCACCGCGTCGTCCGGGCCGAGGTCGAGGCCCGCGACGATCCGCGAGATGCCCTCGGTGGCGTTGTGGCAGATGACCAGCTCGTCCTGGTCCACGCCGAAGTCCCGGGCGATCTGCGCCCGGTACTCGGGGTAGAGGCTGGGCGGGTAGATGTTGGCCAGGCTGCCCGCCCACTCCCTGGTCACCCGGTCGTAGGTCTCGACGACCTCGTGCGGCATCGCGCCGATCGTGCCGGTGTTCAGGTGCGTGGCCGTGGGATCGAGCGCGAAGAGGTCGCGGATCGCCTCCCACGACGCGGTGGCGAGGCTGGTGTCGAAGTCGATGGTCGCGGCCACGGTTCGTCCCCCTTCGTACGACCGCCCGGATGCCGGTGGGAACCTCGGGACGTCACGCGGTCGCGGTCGCCCGGGCGCCCCCGCCCTCGGGGACGTAGTCGTTGTCCGCGTACCAGTCGCCGCGGCCGCCCGGGAGCAGGTCGAGCACGTTCCACACCGGGTTCAGCAGGTCGATGCCCCGCTCGGCGCCGTCGAAGTGGTTCGCGGGCTGCGAGTAGAAGTGCCGCACGGCGTCACCCTCGGCGCGCAGCACGCTCACCATCGGCCGCTGGTTGCCGTCGCGGCGCTCGGCGTTCAGGTCGGCGTTGAAGGTGGTGCCGTGACTGGACAGGACGCGCAGCCCGTCCCACCCCCGCCGGTCCGCCCACGCCCGGAGCTTGGCCGGCGGAGCCTTGGCGATCACGACGAACGCCGTGTGCCGGGCCAGGTGCACGGCCACACCGCGCAGCGCGTCCACCCACATCGAGCACATCGGGCACGCCTCGTCCTCGTCCGGGTGGAACATCAGGTGGTAGACGAACAGGGTGTCGTGCTCGCCGAACAGCGCGCGCAGCGGCGTCCGGACCGGCCCGTCGAGCCCGTCCTCCGCCAGCTCGTAGTCGCGGAGCACCGGCCCGGGAGGCATGGCCCGACGCGCCGCGGCGACCGCCTCCACGTGGTCCCGCAGCGCTCGTTCGGCCCTGGCGAGCTGCGTGCGGGCGGCCTGGTACTCGGGGCTCGCGCCCTCCGGCCAGATCGGCAGGACGGGTTGGCCGTTGGTGCCGCTCATCGTGCCCCTTCCGTGTCCGAGACGGGTCCATCCACAGTGGACTGGGCGAGGTCGGTCCCGCGCACGGGCTGCCGGGCGCCGTGCACAAAGGGTTGCCCATCGGCGGTGCGCGGCACAACCACCGAGCCTTGCCCGATGGGGTGATTCGACGTCGTCGGGTCACGCAGGTCCTCGGGCAGGACGTCGGCGCGCAGCAGGTGGTCGAACCGGTCGGTGGCGGTCGTCCTGCCATCGCGCGCGTCGAGCCACTCGGAGACCAGGCGCCTGCCCTCGACGTAGGTCACGGTGTAGGCGCGCCAGAGGGGATCGGTCAGGAACTCCACCATGTGCCTCGCGCGCTGCTCGGGGACCAGCAGCCACCGCGTCAGGTGGGCCACGACGTCCTCGGCCGACGCGCCGCGGTCGTGCAGCATGATCGCGGCGTCCTGGCGGACGCCCATCAGCTTCCACCAGGCGCGCATCACCGCCTCCACCCGCTCGCCGTCGACCCGCACGCCCTGCGCGGCCAGGACGTCGGAAGTCCAAGCGCCCCAGCCGTCACCGACGGACGCCGCGAGCGCCAGCTCGGCCATGCCCTCCGCCACGAGGCACCGCGGCGTGTTGACCACGACGAGGGTGTGCTCGCCCTCGCCGCACCGCCGCACCAGCCCGGACTCCTTCAGGCAGTGGTCGGTGTGGTGGCCCGGGTAGGACTCGTGCGTGGCCAGCAGGGGCAGCGCGGCGAGGTTGCGGCCCGCCCGCGAGTCGAGCAGGACCAGCGAGCGGTAGTCGCCGAGGTAGCGGTTGAAGGCGTTCCACGGCTTGTCGTGCACCACCTCGTAGCGGACGTGCTCGCCTTCCGGCAGGCCGTACCGCTCCCGCACGAGCGGGCGCACCGCGTCGGACACCGACTGCACCGCGAGCAGGAGGTGGTCGGGGCCCACGGTGTTGGCCTCGTGGAACCGCTCCAGCCGGGTCCGCAGGTCGCCGCCGCCGGGGAGCAGGGCGCGGATCTCGTCGTGCGCCTCGGCGTAGCGGTCCTGCTCGCCCACCTCGGCCTCGACCTGGAAGCAGGCGCGGACCTCGGCGCGGAACGGCACCGGTCGGCCGGCGAGGCGTTCGGCGGAGCACCTCATCGCGGCCAGGTGCGCGTGCAGGAATCGCTTGCGCCGGGGGGAGAGGTCGCCGTCCGCCACGCGGGCCATGACGTCGGTGGCCTGCCGGGCGAGTTCTCCCGGCGTGGGCAGCGGTTCGTCGCGCACCTGCCGGTGCAGCGCGGGATCGCCGAACCAGCAGTCCACGAAGCCCTCGACCAGCCGGCCGAGGAGCAGGCCGATGCGCAGGTACTCGCGCACCTCCGGTTCGTACATCGCCGCCTCCCGGCTCGGCACCCGCCGTCAACGTAACGGGAGACCGAGGGGTCGGCACGCGGGAGCGGCGCGGGCCCACCGCCGCGTCGTCCACTCGATCAGGTGGCTTTAGGAACATATAGCCGCTGTTACAGTCGAAGCGGATCGGCGACCAGACCGTCGGGAGGTTGGCCTGTTGTTCGAGTCGCTAGTGGACCGGATACGCCCCGAGGTGCTGGACGTCCGACTGGACGAGGGTTTCTGCCGCGAGGTGGCCGACGTCTACGACCGCGCGCCGACGTGGGCGCTCGACTCGGACCTCGCCCACGGCTACCGCGTGCTCCAGCGGGTGAGCGCCTGGCAGTTCGCCTTAGTCCTGGAGCACGGCATCCGCGTCGAGCCGTGGCGCGGCGCCGGGCTCCCGTACCGCGAGTCCGCCGAACTGCGCCGGTCGGTGCGCGAGACCCGGGTGCTCAAGCTGCACCTCACCGAGGACGGGCACGGCTCCTTCCCCTGCCCGGCGGACCACCCGATGCGCGAACCCGCCGGGGTCGAGGTCGACGGCGTGCCGTTGTGCCACAACGACGTGTTCCGGGTCGTGCACGACGTCTTCGGGCACGTGGCGTTCGACCAGGGCTTCGGCCCGCGCGGCGAGTTCACCGCGACCTACCTGCACTCGCGGATGTACCCGGTGTCCGCGCGGGCGGCGCTGTTCACCGAGCAGATCGGCCAGGTCTGCTGGTTCTTCTACGGCCCGCACCTCCGGGACGCCGCCGGTGCGCTCCGCTCGCCCGGCGCCCCGGGCTACGTGCCCGCCCGGGACCGGCCGTACCCCCAGCAGAAGGTGTTCACGTTCGACCGGCGCTACCTGGACCGGTTCGACGCGCTGTTCGCCACCGAGGAGTCGCGATGAGCCAGGTCCGCCCGGGAGCGCTGCCCACGACCGTGCGCGACGACTTCCCGTTGCTGTGCGACGTGGACGCGCCGGTCTACCTCGACAACGCCGCCACCACCCAGAAACCCCAGGCGGTGCTCGACGCCGTCGTGGACTACTACCGCACCGCGAACAGCAACGTCGGCCGCGGCTACCACCGGCTCGCGATGACGGCGACCGACCGCTACGAGGGCGCGCGGGCGTTGGTCGCCCGCTTCCTCGGCGCGCGGCACGCGGACGAGGTGGTCTTCACGGCCAACACCACCGACTCCACCAACCTCGTCGCGGACGTCGTCGGCAGGCGCGTCGTCGGCCGCGGCGACCAGGTTGTGGTCAGCGGGATGGAGCACAACAGCAACCTGCTGCCGTGGCGGCGGTTGTGCGAGCAGGTCGGCGCGGAGCTGGTGGTCGCGCCCACCGGCGCGGACGGGCGGGTCGACCTGTCGGCCTTCACCGCGTTGTTGGGGCCGAGGGTGCGCATCGTCGCCGTGGCGCACGTGTCCAACGTGCTGGGCACCGTCAACCCGGTGCGGGAGATGGCCGCGGCGGCGCACGACCGCGGCGCCCTCGTGCTCGTCGACGGCGCGCAGGCGGTGGCGCACCTGCCGGTGGACGTGCGGGAGCTGGACGCGGACTTCTACTGCTTCTCCGCGCACAAGGTGTACGGGCCGATGGGCGTCGGCGTCCTGTACGGCAAGCGGGACCTGCTCGCGGACCTGCCGCCGTACCGGGTCGGCGGCGGCACGGTCAAGGGCGTCAGCCACGTCGAGCCGGTGCGCTACGTCCCGACTCCGGCCCGGTTCGAGGCGGGCACGCCGAACGTGGCGGGCGCGGTCGGCCTGGCGGCCGGGCTGGACTACCTGCTCGGCCTCGGCGTGCCCGCGGTCCGCGAGCACGACGAGAGCCTGGTCGAGGCCGTGCTGGGCGCCGTCGCGGACCTCGACGACGTCGTGGTCGTGGGCGACCCGGGCGCCATGCCGTGCGGCATCGTGTCGCTGTCCGTGCGCGGGATCCACCCCTACGACGTCGGCAGCCACCTGGACGCCCACGGCATCGCCGTGCGCTGCGGGGTGCACTGCGCCAGCACGTTCCTCGACAGCCTCGGCCTGGTGGGGACCGTGAGGCTGTCCTTCGCCGTCTACAACACGCTCGCGGAGATCGAGTACCTGCGGTCGGTGCTGAAGACCGCACGGCCCGGCCCGTGGACCGCCGACCACCCCACCGAGCGCTTCCTCTGACCGCACCGACCCCGAGGGGTTCCATGAGCGCCACCGAGCTCGACCACGTCCGTTTCAAGGAGGGCCAGCGCCTCCACTGGGATGCCATCAGCGCCGGGTGGCTGTCCGTCGCCGACACGTTCGAGAGCGGCGCCCGGGTGGTGACCTCACGCCTGCTGGAGCTGGGCGGGGTGGGGCCGGGCAGCTCCGTCCTGGACGTCGGCACCGGGGTGGGTGAGCCCGCGCTCACCGCGGCCGCCGCCGTCGGCCCGACCGGCCGGGTGGTCGGCGTCGACCTCTCACCCGCCATGATCGACCTGGCCCGCCGCCGGGCCGACGGGCTGGACAACGTGGAGTTCCTGGTCGGGGACGTCGAGTCGCTCGACCTGCCCCGCGGCGGTTTCGACGTCGTGCTCGGCCGGTGGAGCCTGATGTTCCCGCCCGACCCGGTGCGGGCGTTCCGCTCGGTGGCCGAGGTGCTCAGGCCCGGCGGGGTGCTCGCCGCGTCGACCTGGGGCCCACCCGAGACCGCGCCCATGCTCTCCCTGGGCTTCGGCGTGCTCGTGAGGTGGCTGGACCTGCCCGCGCCACGGCCCGGGCCCGGTCCGTTCAGCATGGCGGACCCCGAGGTGGTGTCTCGGCAGCTGACCGCGGCGGGTTTCACCGACGTGTCGGTCACCGAGGTGCGGGTGCCGTTCGAGCTGGACTCGGCGGAGTCCTACGCCCGGTTCACCGAGGCCGTCACGCCCCTGGAGATCCGCGAGACGGCTCGCGTCCTGCTGGGCCCCGACACGTCCGCGCTGTGGGCCGACGTCGCCGCCTCGGTCGCCGAGCACCGCCGGGCGGACGGCTCGATCTCCTTGCCCAGCACCGCGTTGTGCCTGCGCGCGACGGCTGCGCGCGGATGAGCGGCCCGATGCGATTCGACACGAAGCTGGTGCACGAGGGCCAGCGGACGCGGTTCGGCCACGGCGACGTGATCCCGCCCATCCACGTCGCGGTGACCTTCGACGCGTCCGCCCAGGACCCGGCGCGGTACTACTACGCGCGGGGGGAGAGCCCGACCCGGGAAGACCTGGAGACGTGCCTGGCGGCGTTGGAGGACGTGCGGTTCGCGCTGGCCTTCTCCTCCGGCCAGGCGGCCGGGGAGGCCGTGCTGTCCCTGCTGGAGCCGGGCGACCGGGTGGTCGCGTCGGACGACGTCTACGGGGGCACCTACGGGTTGTTCGAGCTGTGCCGCCGTCGCGGGGTGGACGTCCGGCAGGTCGACCTGTCCGACGCGGACGACGCGGCCGCGGCGCTGTCCGGTGGTGTCGACCTGGTCTGGGTCGAGACGCCGACCAACCCCGTGATGAAGGTCGCCGACATCGGCGCGATCAGCGCGGCGGCCCACCGCGCCGGCGCGATCGTCGTGGTGGACAACACCTTCGCCAGCCCGGCCCTCCAGCAGCCGCTCGCCGCGGGTGCGGACCTGAGCCTGCACAGCACCACCAAGTTCATCGCCGGCCACTCCGACGTGCTCGGCGGCGCGCTGGTGCTCGACGACCCGACGCTGCACGGACGGCTGCTCGAACACCGCACCGTCGTCGGCGGCGTGCCGGGGGCGTTCGACTGCTACCTGGTGCACCGGGGCCTGAAGACGCTGTCGCTGCGCGTCGCGCGGCAGGTGGCCAACGCGCGGGCGGCGGTCGAGGTGCTGACCGCGTCGCCGCTGGTCGCCGCCGTGCACTACCCGGGGCTGCCCGACCACCCGCAGTTCGAGCTGGCCGCGCGGCAGATGTCGGCGCCCGGCTCGATGGTCAGCTTCGAGTACCTCGGCGACGTGGGCGAGCTGCTGCGCCGCACGGAGCTGTTCGCGGCGGCGGTGAGCCTGGGCGGGGTGCGGTCGCTGATCGAGTGCCCCGCCTCGATGAGCCACCGGCCGGTGCCGCGCGAGGTCCGGGCGCGGGCGGGGATCGCGGACAACCTGGTGCGGCTGTCGTTCGGCATCGAGGACCCGGCCGACCTGGTGGAGGACCTGTGCGCCGCGATGGCGGCGGCCTCGTACGCGGAGAGGAGTGCGACGCGATGACCGCGACGGTGCTGCTGGACGGCGGGCTGGCGACGGAGCTGGAGCGCGCCGGGTTGCCGGTGCGCCACCCGTGGTGGACGACCAAGGCGTTGCTGACCGACGCCAACCGGACGGTGCTGCGCGGGGTGCACGAGCAGTACCTGCGGGCCGGCGCTCACGTGATCACCGCCGCGACGATGCGCTGCAACGAGCGGGCGTTGCGCGCCAACGGGTTGGACGCGGCGGGCCTGGGCTGGATGGTGCACGCCGCGATCGGGGTGGCGCAGGCCGCACGCCGCTCGGCGGAGGCGCCGGACGCGCTGATCGGGGCGTCGATGGCGCCGGTCGAGGACTGCTACCGCCCCGACCTGGTGCCAACGGACGACGAGCTGCGCCGCGAACACCTCTGGTTGGCCACGGAGTTGGCGCGGGCCCGGGTGGACCTGGTGCTCGTGGAAACCATGAACACCCTGCGCGAGGCGCGGATCGCACTGGAAGCGGTGCGGTCGGTGGGGATCCGCGCGTGGGTGAGCTTCGTGTGCGCGGACGGCGCCACGCTGCTCTCGGGAGAGGACCTGGGGAGGGCGGCGCGCGCGGTCGAGGAGGAAGGCGCGGACGCCGTGCTGGTCAACTGCACGCCGTTCGCCGAGACCGAGCGCTGCCTGGAAGCGCTGCGGGCCAACTGCGCCGGCGCGATCGGCGCGTACCCGAACCTGGAACAGCGCACCGGCGCGCACGCCGACGGCCCGTTGCCCACGGCCGTGGACCCAGCGGGGTTCGCGGACGCGATGAGCCGGTGGCGGACCGACTACGGCGTGGACGTGCTGGGTGGGTGCTGCGGCAGCACCCCGGCCCACATCGAGGAACTGCGCAAGGCGATCGGGGAGCGGTCACCGCGCATGGCCGGCGGACGACAGCGCGAAGTCCTCGACCCGCACGGCGGGCATGGCGGTCCGGAACTCCCGGTCGCCCCACTCCCTGGGTAGCGCGGGCTCCGTGCGGCCGATCTCGGCGACGCGGGCCAGCAGGTCGACCGGGCTCTCGTCGAACCGGAAGTCGGGCGCCGTGCCCACCACCTCGCCGCCCTTCACCACGTGGACGCCGTCCCGCGTCACGCCGGTCAGCAGCAGCCGGGACGGGTCCACCTCCCGCAGGTACCACAGCGAGGTCACCAGCAGCCCGTGGTCGGTGCTCGCCACCAGGTCGTCGAGCGTGCGGTCGGTGGGGCGGCCCGACAGCACCAGGTTCCCGATCCGCGGGGTGAACGGCAGGCCGGCCGTCCGCGCCGAGTGCCGGGTGGCGACCAGGTTGGCCAGCGAGCCGCCGCTGATCCACTCGGTGCGCCGCAGCGGCGTGCCGTTGTCGAAGCAGGACGACCCCGGACCCGGTGCGCGCACGACGGTGAAGGGCAGGCAGCCGAGACCGGGCGCGGCGGGATCGCTCGCCAGGGTCAGGTGCGCCTCGGTGAGCCGCTCGCCGAGGCGGGTGCCGCCGTCGGGTCCGCTGAAGACCGTGCCGCCGTCCAGCGCGTCCTGGAGGTCGGCGGCGCGGTGGAGGTGGATCATGAGGTCGGCGACGCAGGACGGCGCCAGGATGACGTCGTAGCGACCGGGGGACAGGTCGACGCGGTGGCGCGAGGGGTCGAGCCGGGCGGCCAGGCCGGCGTAGCGAGCGAGCAGGTCCGCCTGCGACGGGTCGGCCAGGTCCGCACCCGTCCACGCCGAGGCGGTGCGGTCGGCGCTGTGCGCGGTCAGGTCGAGCACGCCGCCCGGTTGGGCGTGGTGCAGGCGCAGCCCCGAGGACGACGCGAGGTAGGTCGAGCGCACCTCGTGCTCGGCGTAGCCGGACGAGGACTCCCCTCGGGACCGTGCTTGCTCGAAGACCTCCGCCAACTGCGCCACGACCCCGGCCAAGGCCGCGACGGACGTCCCGGTCGGGGGCTGCGACCACTGCCGTTCGGCGGCGGGCGGCAGGGGGTGCGCGTCGGGTGCGGGCGCGGCCCGGCGTGCGATGGCCCCGGCCTCCTCCACCGCCGCGCGCACCGCGTCCTCGTCCAACGCGCCTTCGCGGGAGACGACGCCGATCCCCGCCCCGGGCGCCGACTCGATCACCGTGAGGGCCCGGCTGTGCACGACGCCGTTGCCGGTCACCGCGTTGTCCGCCCACCGCAGGTGCGCGGTCGAGGTCTCGTCGACGATCGCGATCCGGTCACCGGGTGCGGCCAGCGCCGACTCGGCGAGGTCCTGGGGCGTCAGCACGAGTCCGCCGTGTTCCGCACGCGCACGCCCTGGAACACCGCGGTCGGGCAGCCGTGGCTCACCGCGGCCGCCTGCACCGGCTGGCCCTTCCCGCAGAGGTCGGCGCCGAACAGCTGGTAGGTCCCCTCGCCGCCGACCGCCGACAACGCGCCCCAGAACGCCCTGGTGTCCGACTGGTAGGCGACGCCGCCGAGCTGGCCGGCCAGCTCGCCGCGGTGCACGCGGTGCGCCCGCTGGGCGGTGAACTGGAAGTTGTCCCGCCGCGCGTCGATCGACCAGCTGTCGGACCCGACGAGGTAGATGCCCTCGTCGACGGCCGAGATCAGCTCCTCGGTGGTGGGACCGCCGGGAACGGGCGCGAGCGAGACGTTGGGCATCCGCGTGATCGCGGGCCGCAACGCCGACTCGGCGAACGCGCAGCCCACCGAGCGCGTCGCACCGGCGGCGCGGGCCGTGCGGCGGTCGTACTGCGAGCCGACCAGCACGCCCTCGCGCACGAGGTCCCAGGACTGCGCGGCCACGCCCTGGTCGTCGTAGCCGACGGTGGCGAGCCCGTGCGGCGTGGTCCGGTCGGCGGTCACCGTCATCAGCGACGTCCCGTAGCGCAGCTCGCCCACGTCGCGCGGGCGCACGAAGCTGGTGCCCGCGTACGAGGCCTCGTGCCCGAGCACGCGGTCCAGCTCCGTGGCGTGCCCGACCGACTCGTGGATCGTCAGCCACAGCTGCGACGGGTCGACGACCAGGTCGTACGCGCCGGGCCGCACCGGTCGCGCGTCCTGCTTCCCGCGCAGCAGACCCGGCAGGGCGGCCAGCTCGGCGTCCCAGTCCCACCCCTCGCCGAGCAGGTACTCCCACCCGCGCCCGGTGGGCGGCCCGACCGTGCGCAACGCCGTCGACCCGCCGGCCACCACCACCTGCGGGTGCACGCGCACGCGCCGCTGCGCGGTCGACGTGCCCGCGAGGTCGGCGTAGAACTTGTCCTCCTGCACGGCGACGACCTTGGCGCGCACGTGCGCGACACCGGGGGCCGCGAGCAGCCTCGCGCTCCAGTCCGCCAGCAGGTCGGCGCGCTCGGCCTCGGGGACGGAGAACGGGTTGACGCGGAACCCCGACGACCAGGCGCCGTCGTGGACGGGCTCGGGCACGGGTTCGTCCTCCCGGCCGAGGGCCGCGCAGGACTTCGCCGTGTCGACCGCCTGACGGGCGGTCTCACGCGCCGACCGCGTCGTCACGTCACCCGAAGCGGCGAACCCCCAGGCGCCGTCGCGCCACACCTGCACCGACAGGCCGGTGACCGCGGCGTCGTGCGCGGACCGGACGGAGCCGTCGAACAGGACCAGCTGCCCGGTCCGCACGCGGGCGAGCCGGAACGACGCGTGCCGGGCGCCGAGCCGGCGGGCGCCGTCCAGCGCGACCTCGGCGAGCAGGCGGGCGGCGTCCGCGCAGAATGGTCCGACCATGTCGCCGAAGCTAGGGCAAGACCGGGCGGAGGCGAACTCGTTGACACGAAAGGATGAAGTGCGGGGCCTGCGCACCTGGCGCGCCGCATGGTGGCGGCCGCCGAGGAGTCCCGGCGGCCGCGTCGTGCACCTGCTCATCGTCCTCGACGGGCTACAGGCTGCCTGCCAGTTCCGTGCCGGACGCGCTCGGGTCGTCACTGAGGTAGAACTCCTTGACCGCGGCGGCGAATTCCTTCCGGCTCACGTAGCCGTCGTGGTCGGTGTCCAGCTTGTCGAACGCGGCCCGGGACTCGCTCTCGGACATGCCGGCCTGCTTCTGCGCCTTGGCCATCTCCTCCTTGCTGATCTGGCCGTCGTTGTCGGCGTCCGCGGCGTCGAAGGCGGCCAGGGCGAAGGGCACGGCGACGTTGTCGACGAAACCCGGGTCCTCGGACGCGGCGTTCCACTCGTCCTTGCTGATCGCCGAGTCGAAGTCCTTGTCGGTGTGCTGCTGGATCCCCGTCCACATGTCGTTGGCCAGCTTGGTGAGCCTGGCCGCTTCCGGCGAGCCCGGCGTCGCGCCGAGCGCCTTGCGCCACTTGTCGGCCAGCGCGGTGATGTCGCTCTGGTCGATCCGGCCGTCCTGGTCGGCGTCGAGCCGCTCGAACGCCTTGTCGTGCTTGCGCTGCATGAGGTCACTGGTCATCTGTTGTCTCCTCCACTCGACGCACCGCCCGCGGCGTTCGGCGCCTGGGCGGGTGCTCGGCACAGTCGGGTCAAGCCAGGTGATCGACGTGATCACCGGCCGGCCGTGGCCCGCGTGACGACGGGCCGAGCCGCTCCACGTGCTGCCGCAGTCCCTCCAGCGCCTCGCCCCAGCCGGCCGCGTGGCTCTCGCGGGAGGCCCCGGCCCGCTTGTCCTCCGGGATGTCGAGGGTGTCGAAGCCGCTCTCCACGAGCCGGACCAGGCTCCCGTCGCCCTGCGGCGCCAGGTCGAACTCGACGAGCGTGGCGTTGTCCTCGGTGGCCACCTCGCCGGGGTGCGCGCTGGCCCAGAGGTAGGCGAAGCGACGCGGCGGGTCGACCGTCTTGACCGTCGTGGGGAACTGCCCGTTCTCCCCGTGGTCGAGGTGCATGGTCCCGCCGGGGCGCAGCTCGATCCGCGCCGGCGCGCCCGAGCCGAACCACCGACCGACGTGCTCCGGTTCGGTGAGGGCCGCCCACACGCGCTCCACCGGTGCGGAGATGAAGACCTCGCGCTCGATGCGGTCCGAACTCATGACCTCGTCCTTCCCTGGTGCTGCTGGTCGTGTGGTGATGGCGGATCGGCGTGTCCGGCCCTCGTCACGGTGTGCCCACCGGCTGTGCCGCGGCTTCGGAGGTGGCCAGCCCGGTGCGGGCGACCACCTTGGTGATGTGCCCGCGCACCAGCACCTCGCCGGATTCCTCGCTGTGCCTGGCGATCGCGTCGGCGTGCGCCTCGCCCACGTACCGCGTCGCGATGCGCCGGGCCCAGGTCCGCACCTCCTCGCGCTCGTCCTCGACCCGCGCTTCGCCTTCGAGGAGGACGAACGCGAACGGCGGCCGTTCGTCGTCCACGCAGAGGGCGAAGCTCGGCCGGTGGCGCAGCGCCCTGCCCTTGACCGTCTCCGGACCCGTGAAGAACAGCACCTCCGGGCCGTGCACCAGGAAGGAGATCGGCGCGACGTGGGGCCGGCCGTCGGCGCGGACGGTGGCCAGCTTGCCGGTGCGCGTCCCGTGGCCGATGAACGCCCGCCACTCCGGGTCGGACATCTCGCGCATGCCGCCGCTCACGTCGTACCCACCGGTTCATCGGGACGGGTCGTGGACCGGAGGCGAGCGGTGATCAGGAGGTACTCCATCCCCGTCCGCACGGCGTCGTCGTAGACGTCCAGCACGCGCGCCATGTGCTCGACCGTGTCGGCGCCGTACTCCCGGGACAGCCCGGCGGCGTCCTCCTCCAGGGCCTGCCTGGTCAACTCCGTGGTGCGCGAGGTGCTCGCGGTGATGTCGAGGACCTCCAGGAGGTCGAACCCGGCCGCGTCGAGCAGCGCCGGCAGCTCCGCCCGGGGCGGTGCCGTGATCAGCATCCGCTCCTGGAGGTCCCGCCGCTGCCGCGCGCTGAGCGGCCCGCACTGGGCCACGTCGGTGAGGGCGATGCGCGATCCCGGCCGCAGCACCCGGGCCGCCTCGCGCAGCACCGCGGCCCGGTCCGGCATGTGCGGCATGCTCTCCAGCGCCCACGCGCCGTCGAAGCTGTCGTCCGGGAACGGCAGCGCGGCGGCGTCGGCGAGTTCGAAGGTGACCCGGTGCTGCAGGCCCTCCTCGTGCGCGGCGGCGGTGGCCGCGCTCACCTGGCCCGGTGCGATCGTCACCCCGGCGACGTCGGCGCCGGTCGTGCGCGCGAAGCGGAGGGCCGGGTGGCCCACGCCGCACCCCACGTCCAGCAGGCGCTGCCCCGCGGTGAGCGGGACGCGTTCGATCATCAGGTCGGTCAGCCGTTCCTGCGCCAGGTGCTTGCCGCTGGTGTCCTGCGGACCGGTCCAGTAGCCGAAGTGCAGGTTGGAGCCCCAGATCAGCTCGACGAGCGCGGTGGTCCGCTCGTACATCTGCGCGACCTCGGCGTCCAGTGCGCTGGTGTCGGTCATCCCGGGCTCCCGGTGGCGGTGGTCACACGGACGTCCACAAGCTATCAGTTTCTCAACTGATCGGGCCTGGTGTGCGACCTGCCCGGAGGGGTGATGGAGGCATTTCACCCGCTAAGGGGACAAGTGTTCGTGGTTCACCCGTCCGGCTACAAGGGACGGTCGGAGCGCGGAAGGTGGATGACGTTGTAGTTAGATCCGGTGCGAGGACGTCCTCGCACCGGAAGGGGTTCGGGTCGTGTCCAGCCCAGCCAGTCAGGAGGCCGACGAGGTCGGCGGGATCTACGACGGGATGAGCGACCTCGTCGAGATCTACCACGGCAACATCCACCTCGGCTACTGGACCGGTGACGACGACCCGGCCACCCTGGCCGACGCGTTGGACCGGATGACCGACCTGGTGGCCGGCACCCTGGCGCTGGCGCCCGGTCAGCACCTCGTCGACGTGGGCTGCGGCGTGGGCATGCCCGCGATCCGCATCGCGACCCGGTTCGGCGCCCGGGTCACCGGGATCACCAACAGCGCTTGGCACGCCGGGGAAACCGCCCGTCGCGCGGCTGCCGCCGGCGTGGCCGACCTCGTGACCGCGCGGCAGGGCGACGCCGAGGCGCTGCCGTTCCCGGACGCCGCCTTCGACGCCGTGCTCGCCTTCGACTCGTTGCCCAACGCGGTCGACAAAGGACGGTGGCTGCGGGAGATGAGCCGGGTGCTGCGGCCCGGCGGCCGGTTCGCCGTCACCGAGTACACCGCCGAGGCGGCGCTGACGCCGGCGGACCGCGAGGTGCTCGCCACGCACGCGATCTTCGACCCGCCCACCGCCTCGGCGCTGTGCGCCCTCGTGGCCGACGCCGGGCTCGTGGTCGACGAGCGGCAGGACTGGGGCACGCGGGTCCGGCGCACCTACGACGAGGTGGCGGCGGTGTTCCGCGACCGCGGTGAGGACCTGGCCGACTCCTATGGGGCGGAGCGGATCCGGGTGTTCGAACAGGGCTTGGCCCCGGTGTTCGAGGTCGGGCGCACCAGCCTCGGCTACCTGCTGGTGGCCGGGCACAAGCCCGGATGACCTCTTGCGCCGATCAGGTCGTTCGTTGACGCGCTTGGCTGAAAGGCACCCGATGACTACCGACTACGTTCCCAGCAGCGCCGAGGTCGTCGCGTTCTACGACAACGCCCTGCCGCTGATCGCCCGCCTGGCCGGCGACAACGTCCACTACGGGTACTGGCACTCCCGTGAGGACACCAGCACGTTGCACGAGGCGATGGACAACCTGACCGACGTGATGATCGAGCGCCTGGCTGTGACCTCCGGTCAGCGGGTGCTCGACGTGGGGTGCGGGCTCGGTGCGCCCGCCCTGCGACTGGCCCGTGCGACCGGGGTGGAGGTGGTGGGGATCTCGACGAGCGGGGAGATGGTCCGGGAGGCCACCTCGCGGGCGCGTGCGGCCGGCCTCGACGGGCAGGTGCGCTTCGAGGTCGCCGACGCGGAGGACCTGCCGTTCCCGGACGGCTCGTTCGACGCGGCGTGGGCCATCGAGTCCTTGGTGCACATGGCCGACCGGCCGCGGGTGTTCCGCGAGGTCGGCCGGGTGCTGCGGCCGGGGGGTCGGTTGGCGTTGACGGACTTCTACGAGCGGATCCCGTTCACCGGCGAGCGGTTGCGGATGATCGAGGAGTACCGCCGGGCCGCGCTGAACACGCCGTTCCACCGGCTGGAGGAGTACCCGCCGATGCTGCGGGACGCCGGCCTGCACCTGATCGAGTACCTGGACATCAGCGAGCGGACCGACCGGCACTACCCGATGCTGCTGGAACGCCTGCGCGCCCACCGCGACGACCTGACCGCCGAGTACGGGGCCGACACGGTCGCCGCCCTGGACTCGGTGTTCACCAACTGCGCCCGCACCGGCGAACCCCCCTACATGCTGATGACCGCGCAGCGGAGCTGACCCGGGTTCGGTGAGGTGGTGCTTCAACGTGTCGCCGTGCCGAAGGAGCGTGTGGCCGGCAATCCACGGCACGGTGGAGCAGATGGCCGTTCTCGGCTAGGACCGGCTGGGCTTGGGGTGGTGGAAGGCTTCGATGACGGATTGCACCCGCAGGGCCGTGGCGAAGTCGGCCAGGTGGGGCGAGTGGTTGCCGCGGACGGCGGCGGCGAACAGGGACAGTCGGGTGGTCTCGGAGCCTCGTGGGCCTGGTGGGGTGGTCGGTTGCCAGTCGCCGCCGTCCGAGGTGAGCAGGTCGCCCCAGTTGCGCAGCAGGTACGAGCGGTCGGTTCCCCAGAGGGTCCACTCGTAGGTCTCGGGTCCGGCGGCGCCGGAGAAGGCGGAGACGTGGACGGGGGTTCGGCCGGCGCGGAGGTGGGCGCGTGCGGCGGTCTCGCTCGCGCGCGGATCGGTGGGCAGGTCGATTCCGACGTCGACGAGGTCCAGTGGGCCCAGCAGGCGGTCGGTCAGGTAGACGAAGTGGGACAGGACTTCGCGAACGAACCCGCCTTGGTCACGGGCCGCCAACCAGGCGGCGTCCGCCTGGAACGGTCGTGGCCACTCGGGGAACGACAGGCGGATGTCGATCCCGGTGACCTCGCCGATCTCGCCGGCGGCCAGGCTTCGCTCGACTTCGAGCACGGCGTGGCGGTCGGACAGGGCGAAGTTCACCGCGCCGACGGCACCGCGCTCGGCGGCCGTGCGCACCATCCGGCGCCCGTCCGCCAGGTCGATCGCCAGCGGCTTCTCGCAGAAGACGGCTTTACCGGCGCGCATCGCGGCGATCGCCAGGTCCGCGTGGAACATCGGCGGGGTGGCGATGTACACGGCGTCGACGTCCGGGGATCGGATGATCTCCCGCGCGTCGGTCGTGAACGTGACGGTCGGGTAGGCGGCCCGCACGCGGTCGATGGCGGCGGGGTCGATGTCGGACGCGCGGACGACGGTGAACCCGGGGTGGGCGACGGCCGCGGCGAGCATCTCGACGCCCATCGCGCCGAGCGCGACGATGCCGAGGCGGAGGGGATCGGGCCGGTCTGTCCGAGATCGCATGCCGCAAGCCTCGGCGAGGTGATCGCTAACGTCAATCTACAATGTGTGAATGCAACCGTTAAGCGTTGACTTCATGGATGACCTGCGTCGGTTGCGGGTGCTCCGGGAGTTCCGCGAACGCGGGAGCATCACGGCCACCGCCGCGGCCCTGCACCTGACCCCGTCGGCGGTGTCGCAGCAGATCGCCAGGATCGCCCGCGACGTCGGCTTCGAAGTGCTCCAGCAGGTCGGGCGGCGGGTGGTGCTCACGCCGCGGGGGCACGCGCTGCTCTCCCACGCCGACGCGATCTTCGCCGAGATCGAACGCGCTCGCCACGAACTCGAATCGTGGGATGACAGCGTTCGCGGGACGATCAGGGTCGGCGCGTTCCCCACCGCGATCGCGGGCCTGCTCCCGCAAGTGCTCGACCGGGCCCGCGACGAGCTCCCGAACGTCAAGATCACGGTGACGGAGGCCGAGCCGCCCGCCCTCTTCGACGAACTCGACGCGGGACGTCACGACATCGCGCTCGCGGTCGACTTCACCGGCTCGCCCGCCGCGGGCGACCCGCGCTACCACCGCGTCGACCTGGGTCCCGACGAGCTCGACGTCGCACTGCCGCCCGGGCACCCCTTGCTGGAGCGGAAGGTGCTGGGGCTCAAGGACTTCCGGAACGACCCGTGGATCGTCGGCGACGGCCGGGGCTGCTGCGGCGCCATCACCGCCACGGCTTGCGCGGCGGCCGGCTTCACCCCGGACGTCGCGCACCGGACCAACGACTGGCAAGCGCTCGCCCAACTGGTCGCGCACGGCCACGGCGTCGCGCTGATCCCACGACTTGCCCAACGTGACCTGCCCGCCGCGGTCACGATCCGCCGGATCACCGCGTCCCGCCCACAGCGGTGGATCTTCGCCGCGGTGCCCGAGGGCGCCCAGCACTCGCCCCTGATCACCACGGCACTCGGTCTGCTCACGTCCGTTCGGGGGCGAGCGGCGGGGTGATGGAGCCGCTCGACCGCCTCCGGCACCGGTTCGTGCGAGCTGCTGCGCGTGAGAGGATGCCGCGGGCCGATTCGCTGCGAAGATGACCGGTTCGGCCCAACTACTTGTCGCCGACAAATCCCTGCACCCGATGACCGTGGTGTGGTCCCCTATGGGTGGGGTCGGGGACACCGTTGTGGGGGGTTTGGGATGAGCGAAGACAGATCGAAGGCGCAGACGCCGGCGGCCGGACCGCCGGACGAAGCGCCAGTTGCAGTACCGGTGTCGGAGCCGGTGCGAGAGTCGGTGCCGGAGTCGGTGCCGGAGCCGGAGTCGGTGCCTGTTGCCGAACCGGCACAGGGTGACACCACGGTCGCGGAACTGCCGGCGGAGTCGGCGCCGGGTGAGCAGGCGGCATCGACGGCCGGGACGGCAACTGCCGAGCTGCCGGTGGAACCCGCTCCGGCGGAACCCGTGCGGGCGGAGCAGGAAGCACCCCAGGCCACTGAGCCGGCAGCGGCAGGCCCGGCCGCCGTCGTGCCGGATCCCGCTGGAGCACCGGCCGTTGGAACAGTGGCCGGTGAACCGCCGGCGGTTGAGTCGCCGGCCGTTGAGTCGCCGGCCGTTGAAACGGCGGCGGTTCACTCCGCCGAACCCTCGGCGGCTCAGGCCACCGTGGCGGCGAATCCGTGGGCGCGGCCGAGCGGGCCGGACGAGCACGTCACGTGGGTCGACCCGACGCCGACCGACCCGATCCTGCGGATCCCGCTGACGCCGCCGGAGCCGAGGTCCACCGCGGCGGCGGTGCTGTTGAACCTGACCGGGCTCGGGGCCGGGTACTTCTACCTGCGCCGACGTTGGCAGGCGTGGACGGCGGTCGTGCTCGTGGTTGCGCTCGTCGTCGTCGCGTTCGCCACCAACGCGGCGGCCAACCCGTGGTTGTGGCGGGGCCTGGCGGCGGCCTGGCTCGTGATCCTCGTGCTCGACGCGTGGCGGATCGCGGTGAAGCACCCGCCGGTCGCGAACCGCCGTCCGGTGGTGATCGGGGCGATCGCGGTGCTCGCCGTGGTCGGCGCGTACATCGGGTACGGCGTGCTGGGCCGCGGCGCCTACGACGACGGGCTCGCGGCTCAGGGGCGCGGTGACTGCGCGGCGGCGACCGGCCAGTTCGAGGCCGTGACCGGGCCCTACGAGCTGACGCTCAGCTCGGACGTCGCCGCGGCGATCCGAGGCCTGGACGAGTGCGCCGACTTCACCCGTGCGGCCGACGCCGAGGACGAGGCCACCGCCGTGCAGCGCTACGGCCAGTTCCGCCGCGACCACCCGGACAGCCCGCTGAGCCCGTTCGTCCACGACGAGCTCGTCGAGACCTACACGACCTGGGCTCGCGGCCTGCGCGACGAGGGCAAGCTGGTCGACGCGATCAAGGTCTACCGCGACCTGCTCTCCGAGGACGAGTCGTTCGCCGCGGAGGTCGCCGACGTCTACCTGCGGCTGGCGAAGCAGCTCACCTCCGAGCAGCCCGTCGGCTCCAGCGCGGCGGCCAACGCCCTCGAGGCGATCGCCGACGAGTTCGGCGACACGCCGGCCGCCAAGGAGGTGCCCGCGGCGTTCGACGCGCTCTACGCGGCGGCCACCGCGCCGCTCGCCGCCGGTCAGCCGTGCAAGGTGGTGGACGTCCTCGCCTTCTTCTCCGGCCTGACCAACAAGGTCGCCGCGAAGGTGGCCGGCGAGGCGAAGAACCAGTACCCGCGCACCATGCTCGACTGCGGGCTGAGCGAGCTGCGCGACGGCCAGGCGGAGCAGGCGGTCGGCACGCTGGACCGGTTCATCAGCACGTTCGCCGACCACGGCGACGTGCCGCAGGCCCAGTCGGCGCGCATCGCCGCCAAGGTGGCCATCGGCACCGGCGCGCGGGTGCCCGTCCCCGCGCCCCTCGGCGCGGGCGGCCCGATCACGATCACCTTCTACAACACCGTCAACAGCCCGATCAACATCAAGCTGGCGGGCTCCACCGCGCACGAGTTCACGTTGCCGGCGTGCACGACGTGCCCGGAGTTCCACCCGCCCGGCACCGGCGAGGCCGCCTGCGACTCGCCCATCGGGAAGCCGTTGTTCGCGGTCGGCCTGGGCGCGGGCAACCACCACGTGCTCGCCGACTTCGAGAAGAGCGGAGAACTGGTCAAGCAGCTCGACGCCCAGCCCGGCGGGTTCGACCTGTACTGCCTGTACTCGGAGTACAAGAGCTGAGCCGCGGCGCGCGGTCGGCCCTGCCACCAGGTCCGGCCGCGCCTTCGGTCGGGGACGAGGTCTCAGCCCCTCTGTTGGAGGTCCCGGGACAGGTCGTACTCAAGGCGATGGACGATTGCGTTCGGCGAGAAGGCGGCTACCGGGCGAGTGCTGCCCGGGAGCCCCCGGATGGGACGGGGTGTGAGGTGAGCACCAGGCGGTGGACTGCCAAACGCCGGGGGTGGGGCCCGCGGGGCGGCGGACCCTGCTAGGCACGCACGTG